>JACCRH010000083.1 GCA_013813675.1 Gemmatimonadales bacterium | reverse complement strand
CCCCCGAACCAGTGGGCCAGGCGCACCGCCTCGTCGATGGCCACCTTGGGCGGCACCTCGCCCCGCCGCAGCTCCAGAATCGCGAGCCGCAGGATGTTGCGCTCGACCACCGCCATGCGACTCATCCGCCAGTTCTCCGACGCGCGGGCCGCCTCGGCATCCAGCGATTCGACGTCCGCCACGACCCCGGCGGCGAGCTCCTCGGCCCGATCCAGCAGGGCCGGCTTGGGTCCGGTGAGCCGTGACAACCCGCCGGCCACGTCCGGGATGGGCGGAGCACCGCGGAGCTCCCAGGCGTAGAGCAACTGGAGCGCGCGCGCCCGGCTCTTGGTCTCAGTCCTCAACATGATTCGCCCGAAGCTGGGCGATCGCGTCGGCCGCGCCCAGTGCCGCGGCCGCCGCCTCGTGACCCTTGTTGCCGGCGCTGCCCCCGGCGCGATCGATCGCCTGCTGCAGGGTGTCTACCGTCAGCACCCCGAACCCGACCGGGAGGGCGTGCTGCCGCGAGACGTCGGTCAGGCCGCTCGCCGCGGCGCCCGCCACATACTCGAAGTGCGGAGTCTCCCCGCGGATGACGGCGCCGAGCGCCACCAGGCACGCGTAGCGTCCGGTGGCCGCCGCCGCCGCCGCCGCCGCCGGAAGCTCGAACGCTCCCGGCAGCCAGACCACGTCCACCTGGTGCCGGGGTACTCCCGCCTCGTCGCAGCCGACCAACGCCCCGTCGAGGAGCTTGCTGGTGATCAGCTCGTTGTACCGGCTCACCAGGATCGCCACGCGCCCGTGGTGGCGGGGGCGGAAGAAGATGTCGGGCACGGGGTCAGTGAGACAGGAGGTGACCGAGCTTGTCGCGCTTGACCTGGAGGTAGTCGCGGTTCTCCTGGTTGGGATCGGCCAGGAGCGGCAGCCGCTCGACGATCTGCAGGCCGTAGCCCTCGAGCCCCACCAGTTTGCGGGGATTGTTGGTCATCACCCTGATCGAAGAGAGGCCCAGGTCGCGAAGGATCTGGGCGCCGATGCCGTAGTTTCGGAGGTCGGGCGCGAAGCCCAGGCGCTCGTTGGCCTGTACCGTGTCGGCTCCCGAATCCTGCAGCGCGTAGGCCCGCAGCTTGTTGAGGAGGCCGATGCCGCGCCCTTCCTGGTCGAGGTAGACGATCGCGCCGCGGCCATCCCGCGCGATCAGCTCCATCGCCCGGCGGAGCTGGAAGCCGCAGTCGCAGCGCTGGGAGCCGAACACATCACCGGTGAGACACTTGGAGTGCATCCGCACCAGCACGTTCGGCTGGCCGGCGATGTCTCCGAACACCAGGGCGACGTGCTCCGCCCGGTCGACGTCGTTCTGATACCCGATCATCCGGAATTCACCGTACTCGGTGGGAACCCGAGCCTCCGCCACCCGATGCACCAGTTGTTCGGCGCGGAGCCGGTAGGCCACCAGTTGCGCCACCGTGACGAAGGTCAGCCCGTGCTGCAGGGACATCTCGTGCAGCTCGGGCCGCCGGGCCATCGAGCCGTCCGGGTTGAGGATCTCGCAGATGACCCCCGCCGGGATGAGCCCGGCGAGCCGGGCCAGGTCCACGCTCGCTTCGGTCTGCCCCACCCGCTGGAGGACGCCGCCCGGGCGAGCTCTGAGGGGGAAGATGTGACCCGGCCGGCGGAGGTCGCCGGGAACGGTGGCGGGGTTGATGGCCACGTGGATGGTGCTGGCCCGGTCGCGGGCCGAGATCCCCGTGGTGACCCCGAACCGGCGCTCGGCATCGATGCTCACCGTGAAGGCGGTGGCCAGCTCCTCGCTGTTCCGGTCGGTCATCTGGGGGAGGCCGAGCTGGTCGCACCGCTCGCCGGTGAGAGCCAGGCAGATGAGGCCCCGGCCGTGCAGCGTCATGAAATTGATCGTCTCGGGCGTGACCAGCTCGGCCGCGCAGACCAGGTCTCCTTCGTTCTCCCGATCCTCGTCGTCGGCCACGATGACGATCTTGCCGTTCCGCAGATCCTCGATGGCCTGATCGATCGTGCCGAAAGTCGTCATGACTGTTCGCCTTTCCCGCTTTCCCTGGCGCCCCTTCGCAACAAGGCGTCCACATACTTTCCAATCGCATCGGCCTCGAGGTGCACCCGGTCGCCGGGTCGGCGATCGGCCAGGGTCGTATGCTCTAAAGTAAACGGAATCAGGGAGATCTGGATCGTTCCAGAGGCGGGCACGGCGTTCACGGTGAGGCTCACGCCGTCCACCGTGACCGAGCCAAGAGGGACCGAGACCCTGGCCACTTCCGGCGGAGCTTCGATGTCGAGGAGCCGGCCATCCTCCCGCGCCACTACCCGGGCCACGGCTCCGACTCCGTCCACGTGACCCTGCACCAGGTGGCCGCCGAGCCGGTCGCCGGCCGTGAGGGCCCGCTCGAGATTGACCCTGGCACCGGCGCGAAGCTCGCCGAACCGTGTCCGATCGAGCGAAGTGCGGACCACGTGAACCGTGAAGCCCCCGGCCGCCACGGCCGCGACGGTGAGGCAGGCGCCATCGACCGCCACGCTCTCACCCAGGCTCAGATCGGGATAGGGGCAGTCGATGGTGAGCTCGAGCCCGCCACCGGTCGGACGCGTCTCGCGTACGGTGCCGATCGCCGTCACGAGGCCGGTGAACATCAGCGGCGGTCCAGGACCAGGAGCGTGTCCCCGCCCAGGGCTCGTCGTTCCACGACCGCCCACCGCTCGGCCCGCGCGATCGGGTCGCTCGGCAGGCCAGCGGTCGCCGGAACGCCCCGGTCGCCCAGCCAGAGAGGGCTCTGCACCCAGTAGTAACGGTCCACCAGGCCCGATCCCAGCAGCGCGCCCGCCAGCCGTCCACCGCCTTCCACCAGCAGAGAGGAGACACCCTCCGCCCGAAGCGCGCGAAGTCCCTCCTCCAAGGACGCCGCGCGAACCACGCTCACCCCGGCCGCCGTGAGGCGGTCGACCGGGTCCGCACGCGCCTCCGGCGCCGTGACCAGGGTGGTCGGCGTCTCCCGTGCGGTACTTATCAGCATGAGCTTGGGGTCCAGGTCGGCGCCGGCGTCGAAGATCACCCGGCGTGGCGCCACGCGGGGGGTGACGGAGCCCCGCACCGAGAGCCGCGGATCGTCCAGCCGCACCGTTCTGCCGCCGACTCCGATAGCGTCGAAGCCGGCGCGGAGCCAGTGCACGTAGTTTCGGGCCGGCTCGCCCGAGATCCAGCGCGAGTGGCCCGCCGAATCAGCGATGCGCCCGTCCAGACTGGTGGCCAGCTTGAGCGCGACGAAGGGCCGTGACTGATTGCGGAAGCGGTGGAGAAATATCGCGTTCTGCGCCGCGGCCGCTTCCCGGGCGGCGCCGACCTGCACCTCGAGACCCAGACTTCCGAGGCGAGCGGCGCCGCCGCTCGCCTCGGGGTTGGGATCGGCCATGGCGGCCACCACCCGACGTACCCCGGCCCGTACGATGGCGTCGGTGCAGGGTGGCTGTTTGCCGCGGTGATCGCAGGGCTCGAGGGTGACGATCAGCGTGGCGCCTCGAGCCTTCTCCCCGGCACGGTCCAGCGCCACCGGCTCGGCGTGGCGGTCGCCGAACTCGGCGTGCCAACCCTCGCCAACGACCACTCCCCCGGCCAAGACCACGGCCCCGACCAGCGGATTGGGGTGCACCCTGCCCCAGCCCTGCCAAGCGAGGTCCAGCGCAAGGTTCATCGCCTCCCGCTCGTCCACGCTAATAGATCTTTGGAGAGATGCTGGAAAAACATGTCACCCTAGCCTGTACGACCGACACCTCAGAATCCAACCCGCAGGCCGAGACCCGCGAAGAAGTTTCCATCCCTGGTGTCGAAGTCCCTGAAGTCGGTGGAGAGTTCTTCGTTCCGGCCGCTCTGGTATCCGGCTTCGCCCACCACGGACAGGGCCGCGAGCTCGAGGCCGACATTCAGGAATGCCAGTGTGCGTGATTCCTTCAGGTCCACGTCGAGGGCCTGCGCCGGCTGGTCACGGAGCTGAATCTCCGCATCACCGGTGTATCGGTCCCAGCCGATCCCACCGGCGACCTGCAATACGGCGAACTGCTTGCTCGCCACCAGGCGGAGGTTGGTGGCCTGAAGGTCTACCGCGTAGCTGAACTCATCACCCTGCTCCAGGTCACCGTAGGCGACGCGAGGGATGTTCCGCCGCATCGCGCTTATCGAGACGGCCGGGAGCGGCCCTTCGTCGCGAAGAACACCCACCCGCAGCCCGTAGCCGAAGCCGAGCGCGACGTCCCCGATTCGCCGGGCATCGCCGTCCACCGTGAGGTTGTCGATCTGATTGGTCGGGAGGAGCTGCGCTGAGCCCAGGAAGTCGACCGACAGGAGCCCCGAGGGAAGGCCTCCGTAGATACCCGCCGCGCCTTCCAGGAGTGGGACCGGCGCGTAGAGCTCCTCGCTCGACGGCACCTCGCCGGGCGACCCGTCGTATTCCGGATCCGGGAGGATGATGTCGGCCGCATTGGCCCGCGCGGTCAGCGAGAAATGGCCCAGGCCGCCGAGGGTGTTCGCGGTGCCTATCACCGGATTGCCGCCGCTCACCAGCAGGCCGGCGATGGGGTGGAAGGCTCTGGTGCCGTCTACCGCGGCGTCGCAGATGCGGCGGGAGGCGCCGCTGAAGGGACTGCATTCGGAAAGCTGCGCTGCGGCCGGCCGCACGGCGGTGAGCGCGAGTGCGAAGGCGAGGAGCGGGGCGCGCATTGAATTCTCCCTCACGGACGGGCGAACCGCACCGTCTGCCCGCCCGGTCGGATCTCACCCATGGTCCAGGTGGCAACCCCATCCGCCGCGGCCGCCGCCTGGGCGGCTGGCACGGCCTGGGGTGGCAGCACGGCGATGAGGCCGACGCCGAGGTTGAAGACGGCGCGCATTTCCTCGATGGAGATCCCGCCCGCCTGCTGCAGCGTAGTGAATAGCCGCGGCGGATCCCAGCTCGTCGGATCCACCACAGCCTCACACCCCTCGGGCAATATCCGCACCAGATTGCCGGAGATGCCGCCACCGGTGATGTGCGCCAGGCCGTGAACCTGGGTAATGACCGGCATGACGCTTCGGAAGTAGCTCCGGTGCACGTCCAGGAGGACATCTGCAACGGAACGATCCAGGTCGCCGAGCCGGTCGTCGATCCTCAGACCCATGCGATCGAACACGATCCGGCGGGCCAGAGTGTAGCCGTTGGTGTGCAGTCCGGTGGACGCGTATGCCAGGAGGTGGTCTCCCGGGCGGATCGTGTCGCCGTGGATTGCGGCGTCCTCCTCGACGACGCCGACGATGGTCCCGGCGAGGTCGTAGGTGCCGCTGCGATAGAGCCCGGGCATCTGGGCGGTTTCGCCGCCGGCGAGCGCCATCCGATGCGCCCGGCACCCTCGCGCGATCCCCTCGACCAGATCCGCGATCTGGTCCACGCTCATCTGGGACCCGGCGATGTAGTCCATGAAAGCAATCGGCGTCGCGCCGTGCACCAGGATGTCGTTCACGCTGTGGTTCACCAAATCCTCGCCCACCGTATCGAATCGTCTCGCCTCGAGGGCGACCAGCACCTTGGTGCCTACCCCGTCGGTGCTCAGGACCAGCGTCGGCCGCCGCATGCCTTCGGGGATACGCACCATGCCGCCGAACGCGCCGACCCGGCCGACACTCAGCGGCGTCAGTGTGGTCGCGACCGCCTGGCCGATCCGCGCCTTTGCCGCCTCCGCACCCTCCAGGTCGACTCCCGCCTCGGCGTACTGCCGCGTCACGTCAGCGCCTCGGCGGGCTGTACGTGGGTGAGATCCTGGAAGGCCCGGACCCGGGCTTCCACATCGGAAAGTGCGATCCGCTCGAAGCCTCGGATGCCGAACTGCTCCACCGCGTAGGAGCCCATCGCCGCCCCATAGACCATCGCCCGACGGATATTGTTCTCGTCCAGCGAGCCGGTCCGCGCCAGGTAGGCCATGAACCCACCGGCAAAGGCGTCCCCGGCGCCGGTGGGATCGAACACCGTCTCCAACGGAAACGCCGGCACATAGAAGGTGCGGGAAGGCTCGATCAACAGCGCGCCGTATTCCCCCTGCTTGATCACTACCCGGCTCGGGCCGCGGGCCAGAATCCACCGGCCGGCGCGATGGATGTTCCAGTCGCCGCTCAGCTCGCGGGCCTCGCCGTCGTTCACCATCAACACGTCCACCCGCGAGAGGAGCTGGACCAGGGCGTCCTTCTTGCCCTGAATCCAGTAGTTCATCGTGTCGCAGACGACCAGCTTGGGGCGCTGGACCTGGTCCAACACGCCGATCTGGAGCTCGGGATCGATGTTGCCGAGGAAGACGAACTCGGCGGCGCGAAAAGCCGCAGGGATCTTGGGCTGAAAGTGGGCAAACACGCCGAGCCGGGTCTCCAGCGTTTCCCGACTTTGGAGGTCATAGCTGTATTTGCCCTTCCAGCGGAAGCTCTCGCCGTCGGCGCGCTCCACGCCCGACCAGTCGATTCCCCGGGCCGCCAGACGATCGAGCTCGTGGACCGGGTAGTCGCGGCCGACGATGCCAACCACCTGCACCGGATGAAGCAGAGATCCGGCGACGCTGAAGTACACCGCGGAGCCGCCCAGAGCGTCGGCGGTCTCGCCGAACGGGGTGAAGATCGAATCCAGCGCGACACTGCCGACGACGAGAAGGCTCATCAGGTCACATCCGATCGGGCGCGGAGATGCCCAGCAGGGTGAGGCCGTTGCCCAGGACGATGCGGGACGCCCGGGCCAGCAGAAGGCGGGCGCGCTCGGTCCCGAGGCCCTCGGGGGCGCCGACGGCGCGGGTGTGATGGTACCAGCCGTGAACCACGGTGGCCAGCTCGTGCAGGAAGACGGTGACGCGGTGCGGCTCCCGCTCGTGCGCGGCCTTGGCCACGACCTCCGGAAAGGTGACGATCTTCTTGATCAGCTCGGTGTCCTGGGGCGCGGGGAGCAGATCGAGATCAAGGTCGCCGGCGATCGAGTCCGGATCCTGATCCGCGGTGCGGAAGATTCCGCTCAACCGGGCGTGCGCCATCTGCACGTAGAACACCGGGTTCTCGTCGGTTTGCTTCTTGGCGAGCTCGATGTCGAAATCCAGCGGGCTGGCGCCCTTCCGGGCTAGAAAGAAGTAGCGGGCGGCGTCCACCCCGACCTCCTCCACCAGGTCCTTCAGGGTGACGAACTCGCCCGACCGCTTGGACATCTTCATGTCCTGGCCGTCGCGCATCACCTTGACGAGCTGAACCAGCTCCACCCCGAAGAAGTCGGCCGGATAGCCGAGGGCGACGAGCACGGCCCGCATCCTGGGGATGTAGCCGTGGTGATCGGCGCCCCAGA
>JACCRH010000068.1 GCA_013813675.1 Gemmatimonadales bacterium | reverse complement strand
CCGTCACCGGGTCGATCAGGGTTCCGGCCCGGATCGCGGTGACTTGGGCCGGGAGGGCAGTAACGAAGCAAAGGAGAAAGACGAGGGGAAGCGCCGAGCGAGACGGCATGGCGGAAGGCTCCGGGGTGTGAGGGACAGGGCACCTCAGTATGGCTGAACACCGGGCCCGAGCAAAGTGTCATCCTGAGCGCAGCGAAGGAGGCCATGTACTCCCGCCGCAGCTTGGCCACCTTGGGCGCGACCACCGCCTGGCAGTACATCCCCGTCGGGCCTGGTAAGCGATCGCCCACCGGTCTAGTGACGGGTGACCTCGCGCCGGGGCGGGTTCTACGCCATCATCGTACGTGCCCAGGACCAAGGCTGGAGCCCCACGCTCCACGGGGGAGTCGTTCCGCGAGTACGGCCGGGGGGTTGCCGGGGGTCTGCTCTTCAGCCTGCCCCTGCTTTATACCATGGAGGTCTGGCACAGCGGTTTTACGATGCCGCCGCTACGGCAAATGGCCTACGTGCTGCTGGCGCTGGTGCTGCTGCTGGGCTACAACCGCTACGCGGGCCTGCACCCCGATTCCTCCTGGGCTGAGGTGGCGATCGATTCGGTCGAGGAGATGGGCATCGGCCTGCTGCTTTCGGCCATCGTGCTTTTCCTGATCGGGCGGGTGACGCCGGACCAGCATTTCGACGAGATCCTCGGACGGATTGTGGTGGAGGCGGTAACCGTCGCAATCGGGGTCTCCGTGGGCACCGCCCAGTTGGGTGGCAATCAGGAGACAGGCAAAACCGGCATGACCGGGAAGAGCAACCCCTCTTTCGGCGGCCAGCTCATCCTGGCGGTCTGCGGCGCGGTGCTGTTCGCGGCTAACGTGGCCCCGACCGAGGAGATCGTACTGATCGGGATCGAACTTTCCGGCTACCACCTGGCCGTGCTCGGCCTTGCGACCATGGCGCTCGGCGCGCTCATCCTGTTCTACAGCGACTTCCGAGGCTCCAAGCGCTCGGCCTCGCCCAATGGCTTCGGGGGAGTGGTGCGCGGCGCCGTGATCACCTACGCCGTCGGGCTGGTGGCGTCCGCTGCGATTCTCTGGTTCTTCGGCCGGTTCGACGGCGTCGGGACGGCCGCCATCGTGGGTCAGACCGTCGCGCTGGGAGTGGCGTCCACCATCGGGGCGTCGGCGGGCAGGCTGCTCCTGCAAGGAGCGGACGGTGACTAAGCCGGAGAAGAATGCGCTGGAGTGGACCGTCTTCGCGATCGGCCTGGTGCTGGTGCTGGCCACCCTGGGCTATCTGAGTCGGGAGTCCGCTCTGGACGATGGGGGACCGCCGGACGTGGTCGCCCGCCTGGGTGGCGCCCGGCTCTCGAAGAACGGCTATCTCGTTCCGGTCGAGGTGGCCAATGAGGGCGAGGGCACGGCGGAGGACGTGGTGGTGCCGATTGCTCTCGAGCTGCCCGACGGGACTCGGGAGGAGGCCGAGCTCTCGATCGCGTTTCTTCCGCGGGACTCGAAGCGGAACGGCTGGGTGAGCTTTCGGACTGACCCCCGGCGCGGCACCTTGAGCCTGGGAGCGATCGCATTTGAGGTACCTTGATCGCGCTTGTGTGTCATCCTGAGCGAAGCGAAGGAGCCATAGCGAGGCTCTGCCTCCTTCGCTTCGCTCAGGATGACAATGAAAAACCGCGAGCCAATGGTGTAGCACAACCTTTTTCAGGACCCTATATGACCCAACCATCCAACGACTGGCGCGCCTCCTGGGAAACCGAGGACAACTACTGGCACGAGAACTTCAGCGGGCGCCCGTACGCCCTCGGCCCGGACTACTACGACCGCTTCCGTCCCGCCTATCGCTACGGCTTCGAGTCCGGTGTCCACGGCCTGGGGCGGGCCTGGGAGGATGCCGAGCCCGACCTCCGCGAGGGGTGGGACCGCTACGAGCATCGCGGCGCCGAGCCTTCCACCTGGGACGAGATCAAGGACGCGGTGCGGGACGCATGGGACCGGGTCGTGGGACAGCGGCCCAGCGAGACGGCGGAACAACCGCGCGACCCCAAGGTCCGCGAGTGATCGGCTGAGATGGCCGACTCCATCCGCGACCTCTTCTTCGGCACCCCGGCCAGCGACCTGGTCGAGGCGATCGAGCCCCGGCGAACCTTCGACGACGTGGTCCTGCCCGAGACCACCCTGCGCTCGCTCAATCACGCCCTCGCCCTGGTGCGGAAGCACGATCTGATTTTCCGGCAGTGGGGACTGGCCGAGCGGCACTCCAGCGGCCTGGGGCTCGCTTTTCACTTCGCGGGCCCGCCGGGCACCGGCAAGACCATCTGCGCCGAGGCGCTGGCGTATGCGCTCGACCAGCGACTCCTGGTGGTGCGGTACGCCGAGCTGGAGTCGCGCTGGGTGGGGCAGACGGCGAAGCACGTCGCCAGCGTCTTCCGCGCGGCCGAGCGGCAGAACGCGGTCCTCTTCTTCGACGAGGCCGATGCGATCGCGGGGCGCCGCTTCACCTCGATGAGCGCGGCGTACGAGCGTGAGGCCAATGCGATCGTCAACGTGCTGCTGCACGAGCTGGAGAGCTTCGACGGCGTGGTGATCTTCGCCACCAACCTCGCCGCCAACATCGACCCCGCGTTCGAGCGGCGCATTCGGACCCACATCCTCTTCGATATGCCCAACGCGGAGGAGCGCGAGCGGATCTGGCGGGTGCAGCTCCATGCCCGGAAGACGCCGCTGGCCGACGACGTGGACTTCAAGGTGCTGGCCGAGCGGTTCGCGAGGAGCGGGGGCGATATCAAGAATGCGGTGCTCAAGGCCGCGCAGATCGCCACCACCGAGCCCGGTCCCGACGCGGACAAGCGGATCCACCAGCGGCACTTCGTCCAGGGCATGGAGGAGGTGCTGGCGGCGGAAAGCGTGATGTCGCAATCGCTGTTCGACGCGCCGCGCGGGTCCGCACAGGCAGGCGGTGTGCTGGAGCAGATGGTGGAGGGACAGGAGCAGCTTCGTGCCGAGCTCGGCCTGGTGGCGGAGCGGCTGGAGGGACTGGAGCGGAGCCAGGCCCAGCTCCAGGCTGGAACCAAGGCGGCGGCCGTGGAGCTGGAGCGGAGGCCGCCGCCGTCACGGGTCCCCCTCTACGCAGCGGTCGCGGCCATCCTGCTCGCCGGGGCGGCCCTGGTGACCGCCGTGGTATCCTTGTCACCCTGAGCGGAGCGAAGGGGCCATAGGCCTACAGTCCCGGCCACCCCGACCGCTTCTCCAGCCGCACGTCCTCGCTCCGCACGTTCTGCCCCACCAGCAGCACCAGCAGCCGCGACTCGTATCCCTTGGCCGTCACCCGCACGTACTGCGTGCGGCAGTCGTCCATCAGCGAGAGATCGAAGCGGAACCGATACTCGCCCTCGCTGTCGGTGAAAGCCACGTAGGGCGTGCCCAGCATCTGGAGGTGCGCGCCCGCGAGCGGTGTGCCGCCGTCCTGGCGGTAGATCTTCCCCACCACGGTTCCGAACTGGACCGCGCCGGTGGAGTCGGCGGGAGCGGGCGAGGGGACGCACTTGTCCGGCCGGTCGGGAATGTAGGACTCCATCGGGCGCGTCGCGCGCGGGCCGGCCCCGGGACGCGTCGCGATCCGCCGCCGGCCGAAGATGCGGAGCGCCTCCGACTCCATCGTGGGCGCGGCGGCGCGCGAGTCCTCGGGCGGAACCTCACGGGCCGCCTCGGGGTCCGAGGCGCCTTCCGCTTCGTCGGCCTCTTCACCTTCGCTCCGCACGGCGTCGGGTGGAGCGTTCGCCCGGTCCTCCGGCACCGGCTGGCGCTGCGGTGGCGGTGGGGCGCTGGGCCGGGTCGGCGGCGGCTGGGGCAGGCTCGGGGGAGGTGGGGCCGCCGGTGGTGGTCGAGCGGGCGGAGGCGGCAGGTAGATCATGTCCACCTGCCGCGAGGGCTCGGTACGGCGCTCCGGCGCGGTCTCCTCGGGCGGTGGCTCCCGGGTCGACAGCGCGACGGCCAGCGTGATCAGCGCCAGGTGGACCGTGGCGCTGGTGGCGAGCGAGGTCCAGGACCGTTGTGTCGGGGGCAGAACCGGCGACTGTGACAAACCCGGAGGATCCTCGCTGCTGTGCGGTCTACCGGGAAGGTAATGACCTCAGCGAGGGGATCCGCGGGGGAATGTCAGTGGTGAGGGGATCATCGGTGTATGTCACCCTGAGCGAAGTGAAGGGGGCCATGCTGACATGGCTCCTTCGCTGCGCTCAGGATGACACGGCCGCGTCGAGCGGTTGTCCGGCTCGCCACCCTCGCTCCCGCAACCTCTCCAGCAGCTCCAGCACTCCCCGCCGGTCCTGATGCAGCAGCAGCACCAGCAAGTCCCCCGCCCGCGCCCAGGTCAACGCCTCTCGCACGGAGGGAAGCTCGTTGCCCGGCGCGGAGATCGCGTGCTCGGGTAGTCCGGCCAGGCGGAGCTCGTCGGCCATGAGGGCGGGCACCTCGCCCGGCGCCCGGCCCCGCAGGTAGGCATCCATCTCCTTCGCCACCACCCGGTCGGGTCGGAGCGCCAGGGCGGCGCGGGCGAGCTCCCGGATGGCGGAGTCGTCGCGGTCGCCGGCCTGGCCGACCATCACCAGGCGGCGCGCCGAGGGAAGGCGATCCAGGGTCGCCGCCAACGCGGCCATGCCATGGGGGTTGTGGGCGTAGTCCACCACCACGGTGACGCCGCCGATCTGGTAGACGTTCGCCCGGCCGGGATTGTCCGCCGGATCGCGGCCGAATCGGAGGAGCGTCGCGCGCACCGCGTCGAGCGGGATGTTCAGCCCACCCGTGGCGGCCACGGCGGCCAGCGCGTTGGCGATGTTGTGCCGGGCGGCGCCGCCGGCAGTCATCGGGATGTCCGCGAGCCGGCCGACGACCTGGCGCTCCCCACCGGTGACCAGCACCAGTGCGTCACCGTCCAGCACCGCGGCCGTGCCCCCGCCCTCCGCGTGCCGGTGGATCACCGAGCTGCCCGCCTCCAGGGAAAACCACGCGATCGGCGCGCGCACGTCGTCCGCCGCTTCGACCAGGACGGGATCGTCCGCGTTGAGAACCACCCGGCCGTCCGGCCCGACCGCGCGGGTCACCAACAGCTTGGTCTCGGCCAGATGCCGCAGGTCCTGCACCCCGAACTCCCCCAGGTGATCCGCGGCGATGTTGGTGACCACCGCCACGTCGGCCCGCTCGACGGTGAGCCCGCGCCGGAGCAGGCCGCCTCGCGCGGTCTCCAGGATCGCCAGGTCCACCTCGTTACGCCGGAGCGCGAGCCGCGCACCTTCGGGGCCGGAGTAGTCCCCTTCCGCGACCAACCTGCCCCGGACCAGCACGCCCTCGGTGGAGGTGACGCCGGTGACCCGCCCGGCCGCGGTCGCCATTGCCGCCAACAGGCGAACCACGGTCGTCTTGCCGTTGGAGCCGGTGACCAGTGCGACCGGAACGTCGTGCGCGCGCGACCACTCGATCTCCTCGGGCGCGGGGAGGGCGTCCACCGGCCAGCGGAGGACGCCGGTGCCGGCTCCGACCGAGACCGCGCCCTCGCCGCTCAGGAAGGTGAGTCCCCGCGCCCGCGCGGCGCTCCGGATGGCGAGCAGCGCGGGGTTGCGCTCGCCCGCGATGGAGTCGCGGAGCCGCTCGGCGGCGGGGCCGAACTCGGGCTCAGGGGCGCGCCGGACGGCCGCTTCCGCGGCGGACCAGGCCCACTCGTTCAGATCGGTGGCGGAGTAGAGCGCATCGGGTGGGGCGGTGATGGCCAGGCTGACGCCGCCGGCG
>JACCRH010000056.1 GCA_013813675.1 Gemmatimonadales bacterium | reverse complement strand
CCCGGCAAGAGCGCACGAAGACCTCGACGGCAGGGAACGGGTGAAGAGCCGGGGAGTTGCCCCAGATGTTCGACGGGGTCTAATTTAATGCGCTTTGTCCAAGCCGCTCACACCTCCCTCCGATGCTCACACTCATGAGCGGACCGATCCCTCGCTCCGCTCGGGATGACAGCGCCTTCCCGCGTGGCTGACGACTACCTCGACGCGCGCCTGACCGAGCGGCGCAACCCCCGCAGCGCTACCATCGATACCGCCTCCTCGCTGGAGATCGTCGATCTCATCGGCGCCGAGGACGCGACCGTCCCCATCGCCGTCGCACGGGCCCGGGAAGCAATCGCGCGTGCGGTAGACCTGATCGAGGCCGCCTTCCGCGCCGGCGGACGGCTGGTGTACGTAGGAGCGGGCACCAGTGGACGCCTGGGCGTGCTGGACGCCGCGGAGTGCCCGCCCACCTTCGGTACGCCCCCCGAGATGGTCGCCGGCGTGATCGCCGGCGGCTATCCGGCCCTGGTGAAGTCGGTGGAAGGCGCGGAAGACGACGTCAACGCCGGCCTCGGCGAGATGGACGCGCGGCGGATCGGTCCTGACGATGTGGTGGTAGGCATCGCGGCCAGCGGCACCACTCCCTTCGTCCGGGCCGCGCTCTCCCGCGCCCAGACGCTCGGCGCCCGCACCGTGATCGTCTCCTGCTCCGAGCCGCCCAAGCTGCTCCGGGATACCTGCGACGTCTGCATCGTGGTCGCCGTCGGCCCCGAGATCGTCACCGGCTCGACCCGGATGAAGGCCGGCACCGCGACCAAGCTGGTGCTCAACACCCTCACCACCGGCGCCATGATCCGCATCGGCAAGACCTACGGCAACCTGATGGTGGACCTCCGCGCCTGGAACGACAAACTGGTCGACCGCAGCCAGCGCATCGTGATGGAGACCACCGGCCTCGGCCGGGAGGACGCCCGGAGCGTGATTCAGTCGGCGGAGGGGAAGGTCAAGACCGCGATCGTCATAGCCCGCCGGGGGGTCTCCCGCGACGATGCCGAGCGGCTGCTGGAGGAACACGGTGGCCGGCTCCGCGAAATCGTGGGCGACCCGCCGCCGGTTCGGAGCGCATGACCGAGCGCCCCATGCTCGGCGTCGGCCTCATGTCGGGCACCTCGCTCGATGGCGTGGACGCCGCACTGGTCCGAATCGAAGGCCCGACCCGCGCCACCCTGCTGGACTTCGTCACCCGGCCCTATGACGACGCTGAGCGCGCCGAGTTGCGGGCCGCGCTCGACCCCGCCGGCCATGCCGGCACGGCGGCCCTCGCCCGGCTCCACGTGCGCATTGCCGAGTGGGCCGCCGATGCCGTGCAGATCCTGCTGGCCCAGGCCCGGACCCCGGCGTCCGATCTCGCCTTCATCGCGTTCCCAGGCCAGACCGTCTGGCACGAGCCACCCGCCGTCACCTGGCAGCTCGGCGAGCCCGCCGTCATCGCCGAGCGGTTCGGCGTGCGGGTGATCAGCGGATTCCGTCCCCGCGACGTCGCTGCCGGAGGGCAGGGCGCACCCCTGGTCCCCATGGCCGACGTGCTGCTCTTCGCCGCCGCCGACCATGCTCGTGTCCTGCTCAACCTGGGGGGGATGGCCAACCTCACCTACGTGACCCGCCGCGCGGAAGAGACTGGCGTGCTCGCTTTCGACACCGGTCCCGGCGTGGCGGTGATCGACGGGGTGGCGCGGCTGGTGGACCAGCGCCGCTCATTCGACCGCGACGGCCTCATCGCCGCCAAGGGCAGCGCGAACGAAGCGGTGCTGGCTGAGCTCCTCGGCGATCCGTTTTTCGCCTCTCCGCCACCCAAGAGCACCGGCCGGGAGCGGTTCGGCGATCAGTACGCCCGAGAGCTGCACCGGAGGGTGCCCGGCCCCGACGGAGTAGCGACCGCCATGGAGCTCACGGCCAGAACCGTGGCTGATGCGGTGGGGCGATGGGTCCCGGGAGACGCCGAAGTGGTGGCCTCGGGCGGCGGCTGCCACCATCCGGGATTGATGGCCGCCCTCGAGCGCTGCCTCGACGCGCTACCCGGCCGGCATCCGCTCCGCGCCTTCGAGGAGCTGTTCTTTCCCGGTGACGCGAAGGAGGCGGTGGCCTTCGCCTTGCTCGGCTATCTCACCTTGCATGGGCAGCCGGGTAACGTCCCGGCCGCCACCGGCGCCGCGGGGCCTCGGGTGCTTGGCGCGGTCACCCCCGCATGACCGCGGCCTCGCTCGACCTCGGACGGTTGATTCTCCCGGCGCTCCGCGCGAGACCCGGCGGCACCTTCGGTCACGAGGCCGGCCCCATCGCCGACGCGCTGGAGCTGGGCGTGGGCGGGTTCATCATCTTCGGCGGCAACGCGGAGAGCGTGCGCCGCCTCACCTCCGATCTGCTCCGCCGCGCCGAGCGGCCGCTGCTTCTGGCGTCGGACCTCGAGCGCGGTGCCGGCCAGCAGGTGGAAGGGCTCACCGAGTTTCCCCCGCCGCTGGCCCTCGCGGCGATGGGCGATGCCGGAGTCGCCCGGTGGGCCGGCGCGGTGACCGCCCAGGAAGCGCGGGCCGTCGGCATCAACTGGGTCTTCGCGCCGGTCGCCGACCTGGATGTGCTCCCGGAAAACCCGATCGTACAGACCCGCGCCTTCGGCCACGATCCGCATCGGGTGGCCACCCTGGTCCGCAACTGGATCGAGGGATGCCAAGGCGCGGGGGCCTTGGCCTGCGCCAAGCACTATCCGGGACACGGCCGCACCGCCGTCGATTCCCACGTCGCGCTCCCGTCTGTCCCCGCCAGCCGGGAGAGGCTGACGGCGAGCGACCTGGTGCCCTTCGCGGTGGCGGCGGAGTGCGGTGTGGCGGCGATGATGACGGCTCACGTTGCGTACCCGGCGCTCGATCCCTCCGGCGTTCCGGCAACGCTGTCCCGAGCGATCATGGACACGCTTCGGGGCCAACTCCGCTTCGATGGCCTGGTCGTGACCGACGCGCTCATCATGGACGGGGCGCTGGTGGGCCGCCGCGAATCCGACGCGGCGGTGGATGCGGTGCGGTCGGGGGTGGATCTATTGCTCTACCCCAAGGACCCCAGGCGGGTGCGCGACACCCTGGCGAGCGCGGTGGACAGCGGAGCGCTGCCCCGCGAACGGGTCGCGCAGGCGCTGCACCGGTACCAGCGCGCGCTCGCCACTGCCACCCGGTCCACCCCGCCGGTGCGGCGCGGCCCGTTCGACTCGGCGGACGGCTTGGCCGACGCGCTGCTCCAACAAGGCATGATCCGAGGCGACGCTCCTCGGCTCACGGGACCGCTCGATCTGCTGGTGGTGGACGACGACCTCGGCGGCCCCTACCCCCCCGGCCCGAGCGATTACACCGCGCAGGTGCTGGGCCCGGAGCTCGCCGGCCGCTACACCGGGGGATCGCGCGTGGTGCTGGTCTTCGCCGAGCCGCGTGCCTGGAAGGGAAGAGCGGGGTTCGGCGAGGCCTCGCGCGAGGCGCTCGCGAGCTACACGCCTGACGCGGATCTGGTCGTGCTGTTCGGCCACCCGCGACTGGTCGAAGGGCTTCCCAGCGAGGCTCCGGTCCTGCTCGCCTGGCACCGGCAGCGACTGATGCAGGAGGCGGTCGGCCGATGGCTGCGAGTCCTGGTCAAGTAGCCTGGCGCTCCTCGCCTTCAGCGCCGGCGTGGCGGACCCAGGGGAGCAACCCGTAGGCGGGGATGCCGAGCGCGAACGTGAGCAGGAAATACCGGGCGAAGCCCAGTTGCTCCGCCAGCACCCCCGACGACAATCCCACCGCCCACCGACTCAACGCGTACACCGCGGTGAGGAGGGCGAACTGGGTGGCCGCATAGCGGCGCTCACACACCGACATCAGAAAGGCGAGAAACGCCGCCGTCCCCAGTCCCGCGGCGAAGTTCTCGAAGAGCGCGGCTGCTGAGATCAGGCCCCGGTCAGCCGGCGCCGCCGCCGCCAGCGCGTAGCCCAGGCTGGAGAGCAACTGCACCAGGCCCATCGTCCAGAGGGCGCGGAAGATTCCGATGCGGGTGGCCAGCAGGCCGCCCAGCGCCGCGCCCGCGAGCGTCGCGATGAGTCGCCCTGTCGTGAGCGCCGCGATCTGATCGAGCGAGAGTCCCCGGGCTACCCAGAAGGGCTTGGTCATGGGATCCATCGCCGAAATGTCGAGCTTGAAGAGCAGGGCGAAGAGGATCACGGCCCCGATGCCCGGCCGCCGGAACAGCGCGACGAGCGGCTCTCCCAGTGCCTTGGTGTGTTGCGCCCCGCGGCTGGTCTCCGGCATCACGAACGAGCCCGCCGCGAGCGCCGCGGTAATTCCCGCGCCGGCGAGAAAAGCCGCGTCCCACCCCCGCCGAGCAGCCACATAGACCAGCAGTGCGCTGGAGACGAAGCTGGCGCCGCGGTACGCACCGATCCTCACCGAGTTGGCGACCCCGAGCTCGCGACCCGACGTGGTCTCGATGGTGTAGGCGTCAATCGCGATGTCCTGGGTGGCGGACAAGGTCACATAGATCAGCAGGAGCGCGCCGAGCCAAGCGCCATGATGCGCAGGGTCGGCCGCGGTGAGGACGGCAGTCGTGACCGCGAGGAGGACCAGGCAGATCCTGATCCACGCCCGCCGGCTGCCGATGCGGTCCACCAGCGGCGCCCAGAGGAATTTGAGCACCCAGGGCATCGAGGCCCCGGTGGCGAGACCGATACCCGCCAGGCTCACGCCCTCCTGTGCCAGCCAGACGGGAATAGTTTCGTTGAAGAAGAAGTAGGGAAGGCCGGAGGCAAAGGAGAGCGCCCCGACCCAGGCCAGCCGGCTCTGGAGCGGCGCGGGCGTCACTGGCGCTTCAGAAAAGGGCCGACAGGATCAGCGCGATCAGCGCGACCAGCGCGGCGACGATCAGGATGTCGCTCGGACGCTTGGCAGCCGGGGCGGGCGCGGCGGCCGCGGCGGCCGCGGGAGGTGGTGGAACCGCCGGCGCCGACGGCTCCGGAATGGGAGCGGGCTCGGTGGTCTCTTCGTCGGAGAGGTCGTAGACCTGGTAGCCTGGGTCGTCCGCCGAGTCGGCCTCGGGGAGACCCTCGCCGTCGAACCTGACCGCCACCACGGTCACGTTGTCGGGCCCGCCGCGCTCGTTGGCGAGGTCGATCAAGGTGCTGCACAGCGTCGCCAGGTCACCGCTCTGGGCCGCGATCGGCCCCAGCTCCTCGCGCTTCACCACGCCGGACAGGCCGTCGGAACACAGCATCAGCGTGTCGCCGCGCCGAAGCCGCTGCCGGCTGAGGTCCACCTTCACTCTCGGGTCCGGGCCCAGCGCCTGAAGAATGATGTTCCGGCGCTCGCTCAGCTCCGCCTCTTCCTCGGTCAGCTCGCCGGCATCCACCAGGCGCTGGGTGAGCGATTGGTCGCGGGTGAGCTGAAACGCCGTACCGTTGCGAATCAGGTACCCTCGGCTGTCGCCGATCTGGGTGAGGTAGAGCTCGTTTCCGAAGACGCCGGCCGCGGTGACCGTTGTTCCCATGCCCCGCACGTCGGGATGTTCCCGTGCGTAGGCGTAGATCTGCTGGTTCGCCAGCTCGACCGCCTCCTTCATGCGAAAGGCGAAGCGGGCGGCGGAGACTTCGGCATCCCCGGCCCAGGCGGTGGAGAGATGATGGTAAATGATGTCGGTCGCCATGGCGCTGGCCAATTCGCCGGCTGCGGCGCCGCCCATGCCGTCGGCCACCATGAAGAGCGAGCCGCGCGGGCCCACTTCGTGGTCCCCCACGTCGGGGTGCAGGCTGGCGTTGCCGCCGCTGAGGTCGGCGACGAGGAAGGTGTCCTCGTTGTGGTCGCGGGTGAGTCCCAGATCGGTCTTGCCGTGGAGGGACACGCGGACCGGTAGTCTGGTCACACGTCCCCCAGCGGAGAGCGATAACTCTCGAGACCGCCTGCGGGGATGCGGCTGGCGACGGCGAGAGTCACTCGGGTAAGGCCCTCCAGAGTTCCATTTGGTGGCCAGGTGTCACGAATCTAGGGAGAGGTCTGGAGAGCGTCAACGTCCGCATGGCGTAAGTCATAGCCAATATGTACCTTGCAACCATGGTTTTCGCTCGCCGCCCCGGCCTGCTCGCCCTTCTGCCGGGGCTCTGGGCGTGCGCCCGCCCCGCCGCCCCTCCACCGGCTCGCCCGGCCGCGGCGGTCGGCGCCGACAGTGCCCTGCGCGACTCGACTCGCCTTTCGTCCGCCCTTCCCGAGGTACCGCCGGTCCGCGGCCGGCTCGCGATCCGGGTGGTGTACCCGCCGCCTGATGCGGAGGTGCGCGCCCAGGACTCCAGTTTTCTCCTGGGCTCGGTCGGAACCGGAGACGCACGCCTCACGATCAACGGGCATCCCGTGCGGGTGTGGCCCAACGGCGCATGGCTCGCGTGGATACCGCTTCCACCGGACAGCCTCATGCGGTTCCGCATCGCCGCGCGCACCGCCACCGACTCCGCGGTGATGGACTACAGCGTGACGCGTGCGGGCTGGAGGCCCGCGCCGGGCCCCGAACTGTGGCTCGACTCCGCCTCGCTCGCACCCCGCGGCCGCGTGTGGTGGCCGGCCGGAGAGTACCTCACGCTTTCCGCCCGGGCCAGTGAGGGCGCGGAGCTCCGCCTCAGACTGCCGGACGGGACGGTGATCCCCCTCTTTCCCGAATCGCGCCTGGAACAGATCCCTGAGGCCATTCGCGCATTCGACCGCGACACCGCCAAGCTGGTCTCCCCGGTCCGTCGCGACCGCTACGTCGGCGTGCTGCGTGGGCGCTCGGTGGGTCCCAGCCCCGGCCCCTTGCTGCCGTCGCCGTGGACCGCCCCGGTCTTCGAGGAGCCGGTGCCCGATTCGGTGGCGTGGGGCGTAGTCGAGGCCATCCGCGGAGCCGACACCGTGCGGGCCCGGTGGCCCCTGCAGGTCCGTCTGCTCGACACCCTTCCACTGATCGCCGAGCTCGACGACGATACCACCGGCGGTGGCATCACCGATGGGATCACCGTGGGACGCGCGGTGCCGGGCGGCACCTATCACTGGTTCTTCCCCACGGGGACCCGCGCTCGCGTGAGCGGCCGGCTCAATGACGACCTTCGATTGCGACTGGCCCCGGAATCGGAGGCATGGATCGCGGCGTCCGAGGCGCGGGCGGTGCCGGGGCTGACTGCCGTGCCGGCGGTCGTGGGATCGGTGAGATTGACCCCGTTGCCGGACCGGGTAAGGATGCGGGTGCCACTGAGCCATCGAGTGCCGTTCAAGGTGACCGAGTCCGAGCGGACTCTGACGTTGCGCCTGTACGGCGCCCTGGGTGACGTCAACTGGATCCAGTACGGCGCGCACGACTCGCTGATCCGGCGGGTCACCTGGTCCCAGGACGATCGCAGCGAGGTGACACTGACCCTCGACCTGGCGAGGCGCGTCTGGGGCTATCATGCGCGGTGGGAGCGGGGCGACCTCATTCTGGATGTGCGCCGGTCGCCGGCTCTGGACCAGGCCGGTTCGCTGAAGGGCCGGCTGATCGCGGTGGATCCGGGGCATCCGCCCGGCGGCGCGACCGGGCCCACCGGTCTCCGCGAGGCGCAAGCCAATCGCGCCATCGGTCTGGAGCTGAAGCGCCTGCTCGAGCAGGAGGGCGCGCGGGTCTTCATCACCCGGACGGCGGATGTGCCCCTGGAGCTCTGGCCCCGAATGGATGCGGCCGAGCGGGCGGGCGCCGACCTGCTGATCTCCATTCACAACAACGCCCTTCCCGACGGGGTGAACCCGCTCACCAACAATGGCACCAGCGTCTATTACAATCAGCCGCGCAGCGTCTCCCTCGCG
>JACCRH010000046.1 GCA_013813675.1 Gemmatimonadales bacterium | reverse complement strand
GCCTATGACACCGTGGCTTGGCTCGCCAATGTGGGCGCCTGGACAGCGGGCGGTAATCCGGGCTGGCGGCCGCGCCCGGTTGGCATGGGCTCGCCACCGAGCAGCAACGGGGCGTGGGAAGGCCGGCCGGACAAGGATTACCTCTGGCCGATCGGCCGGGAATGGAACCCGGCGTGGGAGGGCGTGATCCATGTGAGCGGGCGGGTCGCGGTCAGCGGCGTGCTCAACGGCCGGGTGACCCTCGCGAGCCCGGAGAACATCATCGTGGCCGACGATATCCGGACCGCCATCGACCCGGGCGTGGATTGCGGCAACATCCTCGGCCTGTTCTCCGGCGACAGCATCATCGTCTCCGACAACACCATCAATACTCCCCAGCAGGTGCCGGGCGGCGGTGCCAACTATCGGACCTACGATCTGACGCCTGAGGAAGACATTCACGCGGTGGTGCTCGCGCTCCAGATTTTCGGGGCGGAGCGCTACAACAGTGGTCCCAAAGACGCCGAGGACTGCAGCACCAGCAACGCGGGCCGCGGCTGCCTCGCGCTCAAGGGTGGCATCATTCAGAAGACCCGCGGCGCGGTCGGCTTGACCGGTGGTGAGGGGTACATCAAGCGCTACGAGTTCAACGCCTGCGCCGCGAGCGAGCCGCCGCCGTACTTCCCCACCACGGGGAAGTTCGCGCGGAACCGGATCTTCGAACTCGACCCGCGGAACTTCGACGTCGTCACCTGGTTCGCGACGAACCAGAACAACTAGGGCGAGGCGTGCCGGCTTGACGCCGGCTCGGGGGCGGACCCGGATGCCGACGGCATCCGGGTCCGTTTCTTTCCCAGCAGGTCGCGCACGATCAGCTCGCCGTGCCCCCGCGAGTTCTCGATGAACAGCCGGTTGGCGTCGTTGCCGCTGGCGATCACGCCGGCCAGGTAAATACCCGGCAGCGGCGTGGCCATGGTGGCCTCGTCATGGGCCGGGATCCCGGTCCCCGGATCCACCGGCGCCCCCAGCCGCTGCAGCATCGTGGTGTCGGCGTGGTAGCCGGTCATGGCGAGCACCGCGTCGGTGGGTAGACATTCCACGGCTCCGGTCTCGTCCGACACGATCTCGACCTCGGTCGGCGTGATCGCCCGGACCCGGGAGCGCCAGCGCACCCCGATGCTACCCTCTTTCACCCGGTTCACGATGTCCGGCAGGACCCACGCCTTGACCGTCCGGTCGAACCCATCGCCGAAGTGCACCAGGGTCGTCACCGCCCCCGCGCGCCAGCACTCCAGCGCGGCGTCCACGCTGCTGTTCCCCGCCCCGATCACCACCACCCGCCGGCGCCAGTAGGGGTGGCCCTCGGAGAAGTAGTGGACCACATGCGGCAGCTCCTCACCCGGCACGCGGAGAAAGTTGGGGTTGTCGTAATATCCGGTCGCGAAGACCACCGCGTCGGCCCGATACACCTTCTCGTCGTGCTGCCGCCGGACGTCCACCCGGTAACCGCCGGACTCCCGGACCACGTCCACCACCTCCTCCGCCGGACGGATATCGAGCCCGTAGTGCTCGGCCACCCGCCGGTAATAGATGAGCCCGTCGCGCCGGGTCGGCTTCTCGTGGCTGGCGATGAAGGGGATGTTGCCGATCTCGATCCGCGCGGGCGTGGAGAAGAAGGTCATGCTGAGCGGGTAGCGCTCGATGGTGGACACGATGGTCCGGCGGTCCAGGAGTACACAGGGGACTCCCGCCTTCTTCGCCGCGACCCCCACGGCGAGCCCGCAGGGCCCAGCGCCTATGACCAAGAGCTCAGTCTGATCCACACGGTCCCCTTCCGGACGCGTCCCTTGTCATCCTGAGCGGAGCGAAGGAGCTCATGTCCGGTCACAGCCCCCTTCACTGCGTTCAGGGTGACAAGCACCTGCCCCTTTCACTGTGCACCTTTCACGTTTCACTTTTCAGCCTTCACGCTTTTCACCTCGATGATCTGATCCCTACGCGTCCCCACGCTCACGTATCGCACCGGCACGCCGGAGAGCTCCTCCAGCCGGTCCAGGTAAGCCCGCGCCGGCGGCGGGAGATCGTTCAGCGTGCGAGCGCCGCCGGTCGGCCGATTCCACCCGGGAAGCACCTCGTACTTCGGCTCCACCCGGCCCAGCGCCTCCACCTCCGCCGGCATCTCCTCGCAGGCGTCGCCGTCGAGGCGGTACGCGGTGCAGACCGGGATCTCCTCGAAGCCGTCCAGGACGTCGAGCTTGGTCACCGCCAGGCCGGTAAGTCCGTTGACCCTGGCGGCATACCGCACGACCGTGGCGTCGAACCAGCCGCACCGCCGCGGCCTTCCGGTGACCGCGCCGAACTCGCCACCCACTTCCCGCAGCCGATCGCCGTGAGGACTGGGGGCCTCGGTCGGGAGCGGGCCGTTGCCCACCCGGGTGGTGTACGCCTTGACCACGCCCAGCACGTCGTGGATGAGCGTCGGGCCGATGCCGGCGCCCACCGCGGCCCCGCCCGCCGTCGTGTTGGATGACGTGACGAACGGATAGGTACCGTGATCCACGTCGAGCAGCGAGCCCTGGGCGCCTTCGAGCAGCACGCGTCTGCCCTCGCGAACGGCGCGGTGCACCATGAGGCCGGCGTCGGCCGCGAGCGGCAACAGCCGGGGGGCCAACCGCTCGAACAGCTCCGCGTGCTGCTCGTAAGACGCGCGCTCGGACGAGCCCATCATCTCGAGGAGACGGTTGGCCCGCTGCACCCGATCGGCGAGGAGCGTCCGGGCGCACTCCAGCCGCCGGAGATCGGTGACCCTGATTCCCCTCCGCCCGTACTTGTCCTCATAGGCCGGACCGATGCCGCGGCCCGTGGTGCCCAACTTCTGGCTCTTCTCGCTCGCGGCGTCCAGCAGCTTGTGATACGGCAGCACCAGGTGGGCACGGTCGGAGACGAAGATTCGCCCGGCGGTGGAGATGTCCCGCTCGGCCAGCTGGTCGAGCTCGCCGAAGAAGGTCTCGGGCTCAAGCACCACCCCGTTCCCGACCACGCAGACCACCCGCGGATGGAGAATCCCGGAAGGGATCTGCCGCAGGATGAACTGGGTGTCACCGATGACGACGGTGTGGCCGGCGTTGGCGCCGCCCTGATAACGCACCACCATGTCGGCCTGCTCGGCGAGCACGTCGACCAGCTTCCCCTTGCCTTCGTCGCCCCACTGCGCTCCGACGACTACCAGACAGGCCGTCCTGCCGTCGAACATGTGTCCCCCATGAGCAACGAAAAGGAGCCCCTCGCGGGACTCCAGCATCCTCGGGCAAACGTATGCGCGACCCCGGCAAAGGTCAATTCACGCGATCGCTCGGCCAACCCGTTCGGCAGCGTCGAGAGAGAAGCCCTCCGGAACGTCGCCGGGGGTATGGATCAGCCCCAGCGTCCGCCAGGTGAGTCGGCCGACGGTGACCGCGGCGGCTCCCGATCGTGCGAGCGGCAAGCTGTCCACCAGAATGCCGAGTGGCAGCCGCCGGGCACGGACCGGGAAGCCGAGGGTGCCCAGACGAATCGCCAGGGCGGCGCCCGCTGTCGCGCCACGGGAATCGTGGCTCACCACGAAAAGCCGGCCCTGATCGTCGATGGTGTCGATGTTGACCACTTCGACCCCGCTCAGGCTGCCTTGGACACCCGCGAAGATCCGAGCCCCCACCAGCCCGAACTCCTCGCCGCCGGTGATCAGCAGGCCCGTCTCCCGGTCGGACGACGCCTCCGCGAAGGCGAGCGCCGCCACTACGCCGCTTCCGTTGTCTCGCGCACCCCGCGACGTCCCGCGGAGGCGTCCCCTGCCGGCCAGGGCGCCGGCCAGGAGGGCGAGCGCGACGCCGGCCGTGGCGAGCCCCAGCGGAAG
>JACCRH010000032.1 GCA_013813675.1 Gemmatimonadales bacterium | reverse complement strand
GCAGCGGATCAAGCGGTTCAAGCCCCGGGCCCCCGATGCCCCCGACGGCACCTGGCGCATGGCGCAGTCGGACGTGGACCGGGTGCAGGAGTTCCGCAAGTGCATCGAGTGCTTCCTCTGTCAGGACGTCTGCCACGTGCTGCGTGACCATCAGCGGCACCAGGATTTCATCGGGCCCCGCTTCCTGGTGCACGTGGCGGCGCTGGAGATGCATCCGCTGGACGTGGAGGATCGGATCGGGGAGCTGCGGCAGGCGCATGGGATCGGCTACTGCAACATCACCAAGTGCTGCACCGCGGTGTGCCCCGAGCACATCACCATCACCGACAACGCCATCATTCCGCTGAAGGAGCGGGTGGTGGACCAGTTCTTCGACCCACTGGGCAAGCTGCTGAAGGTCTTCAGCAGGAGGGAGACGGGATCGTGACGTTCGAGCCGAAGCCGATCTCCGAGGCGAGCGTTGGAGCGGCGCTGCAGAAGGCGGAGCGGTACCGGGTCATCAACGACCCGACATCCGCGGAGAGCATCTGTCTCGACGTGCTGACGGTGAGCCCCGACAATCAGCAGGCCCTGGTCACATTGTTGCTGGCTATCACCGATCAGTTCGCCGAGGCGCCGGCCGAGGGTGTCCGCCGGGCGCGGGAGGTGCTGCCCCGGCTGGGCAACGAATACAAGCGGGACTACTACGCCGGAATCATCTGCGAGCGCTCCGCCAAGGCGCTGTTCCGGTCGGGGGCCCTCGGATCCGGAGAGAAGGCGTATCATTGGTTCCGCGAGGCGATGCGCTGGTACGAGAAGGCGGAGGGGCGGCGCCCGGCGGGGAACGATGAATCGATCCTGCGCTGGAACACCTGCGCGCGGCTGCTGGACCGGAACGATCATCTGAAGCCGCGGGCGGAGGAGCGGGTGGAGCTGAGTCTGGAGTGATCTCATGCTACCGCGTATGGCCCTCGCTGCCGCCCCGAATCGCTCGTCGAGCAGCCGCTGCACGCAGTGCCTCCCGTCGCTACGGCGTGCCCGGTGCACGATGCGGATGCCTCATCCGAGTCCGGCTGCTCGCGCGATCAAGAACAACCCTGCCCCGACGACCACGGCTCCGGTGGCTCGCGCGACGCGCTCACCGGCCGGTGCGAGACGTTCGACGGTGATGGCTGCCGCCACGACCGCCATCGCGCGAAGGTCCATAACCCCGATGACCAGGAGGATCGCCATCAGACCGACACTGCAGTGGGTGCAGTGGAGGCCGAGGCGCAGGCCGTGTCGCCAGGCCGTGCCGGCGTCGGCCGGCAGCGGACGGCCGCGCCCGGGTGCCTCCCGGCAGTAGGAAAGGTGACGCGCCTTCCACGCAGTGAGCTGGAGAGAGCCGGCGATCAGGACCACCACACCGACCGCGATCGGTACGGCGCGGGCCAGCGCCGGCTGCTGCATCTCGATCGCCGCCAGCGCGACGCCCAACGGAAAAGCGGCCATTCCGAACCCGGTCCAGACGAAGAAGTAACCCACGCCCACGAGCGCGGTCAGCCGACCGAGGCGCGTCTCGCCTGTCCTGCCAACGGCCTGGCGGTAGCGCGACAGCATGGGGACCAAGGACGGCAGCATCATCGCCACCATCATCACGGCCCACGTGCCAAGGAACGCCGCCGCGGCGCCGGGCCACGTCTGTCCGGGCATCCGCATCCACGCCATCGACATCGACCAGCCGCCGGGCATCGGCATCTCGCCCATCGCCGACATGGACGCGCACCAGACGATCGTTACCGCCGCGCTGGCAGCGAAGAGCAGCGCTGAGACGCCAAAAAACACCACTTCGCTCAGCCCTTGTCGTACTCGTCGTGGCGGCGCCACCAGACACCCGTCTCGTTGCGCCCCTTGGGTGCGCGGTCGAGCCACTGGTACATACCCCAGAGGCCGTCCAGTCCGCGCGCATAGGCGGAATAGGCGTGGTAGACGACGCCGTCCTCGAGCGCGAACGCGCTCATGCCCGGCCTCTCGCGCGTGTACGTGGCCACGTCGGTTCCAGTCATGGAAGCTCCCACAGCGGCCCCGTCGGGTGTCGAGCGCGAAGGAATCTCGGGCCCCTCGCCGCCGCCCAACTTCGACGCCGCCTCGCGCTGGTAGTTGTATTCGACGACCCCCTCGCGCTGTTGCTCCTCGGTGACCCGGACGTTGAAATCGAGGTTGAAGTCGCTGCCGAACGAGGATGCCCAGGGGAACGTCCACCCCATCCGCCGCTTGTACGCCTGGAGCTTCACGAGCGGCGCCCGCGACACCGCCGAAAGCGTGACGTCGTGGTTGGCCAGGTGGACGACGAAGCCGTCGAACCCGTCCGCGATCGCCGAGCAGGCCGGACACCCCGCCGTGTAGTCGGGCCCGAACATGAAGTGGTAGACGAGGAGCTGCGAGCGCCCTCGGAAGAGGTCTGCCAGCGAGGCGCTCCCTTCGTCGGTCTCGAATCGATACTCCTGGTCGATCCGAACCCACGGCAGCTCCTGCCGCCGCCGCGCCAGCTCGTCGCTGCGCCGCGTGAGCTCCTTCTCCGCCTTGAGCAGCTCGACCCGGGCTGAGAGCCACTCTTTACGTGTCCCGGTCAGGTGTTTCGTCATCGCTCTTCTCTCCTTCGTTCGGGTGTCCTTCATC
>JACCRH010000020.1 GCA_013813675.1 Gemmatimonadales bacterium | reverse complement strand
ATCACCTCGATGAAGCGCCCGTCGCGGGGCGACTCCTGGTCCGCCACCACGATGCGATAGAGTGGAAGATTCTTCCGTCCCACCCGACGCAGCCGAATCCGCGTTGCCATGTTCGTTCCTGTGAGTGCGGGGATTACCCGGGGAAAGGGCCGCGGCCAAACGGGAGCTTGAGCCCGCCCATGCCCCCGGTCTTCCCCACCGTCTTCATCACCTTCTGCATCTGCTTGAACTGCGCCAGCAGCGTGTTCACTTCCTGGACCGTACGGCCGGAGCCCTTGGCGATCCGAAGCCGGCGCTGCCCGTTGATGAGATCGGGGTTGGAGCGCTCCTTCGGCGTCATCGACAGCACGATCGCCTCCACCTGCTTCATCTTCTTCTCGTCCACCTTGGCCGCCTGCAGCATCGCCGGGTTCACGCCCGGCAGCAGCCCCAGCACGTTCTTGAGCGGCCCCATCTTCTGCATCTGCCGCATGGCTCCCAGGAAGTCCTCGAGATCGAGCCCCTTCTTCGAGGTGACCTTCTTGGCCAGCCGCTCGGCTTCCTTCTCGTCGATCGCCCCCTGGGCCTTCTCCACCAGCGAGAGAATGTCGCCCTGCTGGAGGATCCGGCCGGCCAGGCGGTCGGGATGGAAGGGTTCCAGCGCATCGAGCTTCTCGCCCACGCCGATGTACTTGATCGGCGCGTGGGTGACGCCGTAGATCGAGAGCGCCGCTCCGCCCCGGGCGTCGCCGTCCATCTTGGTCAGGATCACCCCGGTGATGCCCAGCGCGTCGTGGAACCCCTGGGCGATCCGGACCGCGTCCTGACCGGTCATGCCGTCGGCCACGAGGAGGATCTCGTGGGGCGAGACCGCGGCCTTGAGCCGCTTGAGCTCGCCCATCATCTCGTCGTCGATCTGGAGCCGGCCGGCGGTGTCGACCAGCACCGTGCGGGCCCGCGCCTTTCCCGCGGCAGCCAGGCCGTCGCGAACGATCCTGACGACGTCCTTGGAGCCGGTGTCGCCGTGGACTTCGACGTCGATCTGCTTGCCGAGCGTCTGGAGCTGGTCGATGGCCGCCGGGCGATACACGTCGGCCGCCACCAGGAAGGGCGCCTTCTGCTCCGCCTTGAGCCGCCGCGCCAGCTTGCCGGCCGTGGTGGTCTTGCCCGAGCCTTGCAGCCCGACCAGCAGTATCACCGTCGGCGGCACGGTGGCGTGGACGATCGGCGCCTGCTTTTCGCCCAGCATGACGACCAGCTCGTCGTAGACAATCTTGACCAGCTGGTGCCCCGGCCGCACGTCGGTCAGGGCGCTCACCCCGATCGCCTTGGCCTGCACCCGCTCGAGGAAGTCGCGGGTCAGGTCGAAGCTGACGTCGGCTTCGAGGAGGATGCGCCGGATCTCCCGGAGCCCCTCCTTGACGGCGTCTTCCGTGAGAACGCCCCGCCCCGTGAGGTTCCGGAGCGTGGCGTTGAGTTTGCTGGACAGCTCGTCGAACATAAGCCTTCAAGATTAACCGGCTTACGGGCTCGAAGCAAGCGGAGGAAGACCGCTGTAATTTCTACCCATGACTACTTCCTGGCCCCGGACCGTGGCGATTCCGCAGGTCGCCGACGCGGAGGCGAAGCAGCTCGAGCTGGACCGGATGAAGCGGAGGGCGACCGGACTGCTCGTCGCCATGAGCGCCGTCTTCCTGGTGACGCTGGTCCTGGAGCCTGGCCACCCCTGGCTCGGTTACGTCCGGGCGACGGCGGAAGCGGCCATGGTCGGCGGTCTGGCCGACTGGTTCGCCATCACTGCCCTCTTCAAGCATCCGCTCAACATCCCGATTCCCCACACCGCCATCATTCCCACCCGGAAGGACCGGATCGGGCGCACCCTCGGCAACTTCGTCCAGCACAACTTTCTCTCGCCCGAGATCCTGGGCCCCAAGCTGCTGGCGACGCAGCCGAGCCGGCGGGTCGCGGAGTGGCTTCGCCGCCCCGAGAATGCCCGGTCCCTGGCGCGGCACGCCGCCTCGGCGGTTCGGAGCGCCACCGATGTGGTCAAGGACGAGGACGTGCACGCCCTGCTGGAGCGGAGCGTGATCGAGCCGCTCCGCCAGCGGCCGATCGCTCCGGTGCTGGCCAAGGGCCTCCTGCTGCTCACGGCGAACGACCGCCACCAGCAGTTGCTCGATCGGATGATCACCGGCCTCGCCGGGCTCATCATCGAGAACGAGGAGTTCATCCGCGGCCGGATCCACGCGGAGAGTCCCTGGTGGGTTCCGGGCTTCGTGGACGAACAGGTGCACGCGAAGGTGGTCGCCGGCATCCAGCGCACACTGCTCGAGGTGTCCGCCGATCCGTCGCACCCGATGCGGCAGCAGTTCGACGACCTCCTCACCGACTGGATCGTCCGCCTGCAGGAGTCTCCCGAGGCCATCGCCCGGGCCGACGCGCTGAAGCAGCAGCTCTTCGACAACCCGACCAGCCGGGGGCTGAGCGCGTCGCTGTGGGAAGAGGTCAAGCGGATGCTCGACCGGCAGGTGGAGCCGGCCGGGAGCGAAGCCCCGGGCGCGATGGAGCGCGGGCTCATCGCGCTCGCCGACGGGGCGCTGGGGGACGAGGTACTGTTGGCCAAGCTCGACGGGTGGATCGTGGAGGCCGTGCTTCGGGTGGTGGAGCAGCATCGCCACGAGGTGGGCCGGCTCATCGAGCACACGGTGAGCAACTGGGATCCGCGGGAGACGTCCAGGCGGCTGGAGCTCGCGGTGGGCCGTGACCTGCAGTTCGTCCGCATCAACGGCACGCTGGTCGGCGGGCTGGTGGGGCTGATTCTCTACACGGCGTCGAGGTTTGCGGGGTACTGAGCGCCGTCGGGCAAGCGAACCAGTCACAGCGACACTCCCCATGCACGGAGCGTAGTGACGCATGCGTACCCTACCGCACGACCTGGTCCTGGTGATCATCCTCGCCGGCTCGCTCGCGAGCTGCCAGCCCGCCGCTGAGCGGCCGCAGACAATGGCGACGGGCTCCGCGGAGCCCGCCGTCGTCACGGTCGAGGCCAACGACTACGCGTTCGGCGTGCCGGCGCGGGTGCCCGCGGGCGTCGTCACGTTCCGTCTGGTGAACCAGGGCAAGGAAGCCCATCACGCCCAGGTCATCCGGCTCCAGGACGGCAAGACGGTAGCCGACTTCCTCCGGGCGTTCACCGATACCGCATCGATGCCGGCGTGGGTGCGCTATCTGGGTGGGCCGGTCGGCACGGCGCCGGGCCGGGAGCTGCTCGCGACGACCCGGTTGGCGCCGGGCCGGTACGCGCTGATCTGCCGGATTCGATCGCCCAACGGCACGACCCACGTGATGAAGGGCATGATCCGGGAGTTCGAGGTCGTCGCGGGGCGGGACGGAAGCTCGGCGCCGTTGCCCGTCGCCAGCGATACCCTGACGCTGAACGACTACGGCTTCGTCATCACCCGGCCGCTCACCTCAGGGTACCATACGATCCGTGTCGAAAACGCCGGACCGCAGGTCCACGAGGTGATCATGCTCAAGCTCGTCCCGGGGAAGACCCCGGCGGACTTCGCGCGCTGGGGGCTGTCGGGGCGACACGGCCCGGCGCCGGGAGTCCCAGTCGGGGGAGCCCAGTTCATCGATCGAGGGGAGGTGGGAGTGTTCTCCGTCGAGCTGACGGCGGGCGAGTACGGCTACATCTGCTTCGTGCCGGACGCCAAGGACGGGAAGCGGCACTTTCGGCACGGGATGATGACGCAGTTCGCCGTGCGGTAGGCGCAACCACCGCCGCACATTTTCGATGACGGGGACGGCATGACTGGAAGCATCTTCGGATGTGCTTCCACCTTGCGCTCCTCCCGCCGCCGAGCCGACTATATGGGCATGGCCTCGCCGCTCTACTACACCGCCGACATGGTACGCGCACTGCCCGACGACGGCAACCGCTACGAAGTGGTGTACGGGGAGCTGCTGGTGACCCCGGCGCCGAGACTCTGGCATCAGGAACTGGCGTTTCGGCTCGCCCGGGCCATCGCGAGCTACCTCGAGGCCGAACCGGTCGGCCGCGTGCTGCAGTCCCCTGCCGACATCTCCTGGGGCCCGGACGTCCTGGTTCAGCCGGACGTCTTCGTCGCGCCGGCCCGGGAGGTGGCCACCCTCGATTGGGCCCGCGTCAAGACGCTACTCCTCGTCGCCGAAGTGCTGAGTCCGTCCACGGCGCGAGCCGATCGCATCCTCAAGCGCCGGCGCTACCAGGAGGCCGGAGTGCCATGTCTCTGGCTGGTGGACGGGGATGAGCGGGTCGTGGAAGTCTGGGCGCCGGAGGACCGCTTTCCGCGGTTCGAGCGCGAGCGTCTCGTGTGGCACCCGGCTGGAGCGGGCCAGGCGTTTGCGCTGCCGCTCGATGTGCTGTTCCGCGCAATCGATCCGGGCCCCTGAGGCTCACTGAGCCAACTGGGGCAGACTCTCCCACCGCTCCCACGCCGCAGGCGCCAGCACGAACCGCGTTGCAGGCCGCTCGCCGACCCTGACCTGTTCGAGCGCCGCCCGATATTCCCGCCGCGAGGTGTTCCGCAGTCCGGCCGCGCTCCTCAGGAACCGCTCCCCCGACCGCTCGTCGTCCCACACCACGTACCACACAAGGGCCTCGCCGTCCGGCGTCCGGTAGAGGCGATAGCGGTCGCCGTCCCACCCGATCGGCATCACCGTCTGGACCTCGTCGGATCCCGCCAGCACCGCGAGAATCACCCGGATCTCGTTCTCGCCGAGTACGTCCTCGTACACCACGCCCGAGTCGGGCGCGAAGCCGAGCGCGACGGGGGCATCGCCTCGGGCGTAACGGTCGGGGTGGAGGATCTGCTCGGTCGAGACCGGCATCCGAGCACCATACGGCAGCGAATCGCGACCCTCGGCCGCCCACCAGTGCATGAACTCCGCCCCCTGGAGGTAGGGGAAGATCAGTGCCTCGCGCAGCACCAGCGGCGCGCGCCGGAACACCGGCATCGACGACTGCTGTTGCCGGACCTGCTCGCGGTACAGCTCCCAGAACTGGGGGTTCTGCGCCACGTCCTGTCCCGGCGCGAGCACCTCCAGCGAGGCCAGGGTGGCCTGGCCCTCGAGGATCGCCTGCGCCGCGGCCAGCCGGTCGTTGTTCTCCCGGGCGTCGAGGATCGAGTCGAGCGGGAGATGCTGGCCCTGCAGCGCGTGGATCAGCTCGTGCGCCAGCACCAGCCGCAACTGCGCCCGGTCGGCGCCCTCCACCCCGAAGAGCATCGCCGAGTCGGGATCGTAGAAGCCGGCCACCTGCTCGGTGTACAGGTCGAGCAAGAGCGGTCGTAGCTGCAGGGTGTCGGGCAGGAGGCCGAAGAGCCGGTAGGCGGTCTCCAGTCCCTTGAGCCGTTTCGGGGGCAGCTCCTCGTCCAGCTTTCCAATGAGATAGGCCCGAACCTGCTCCCGGCTGCGCATCGCCGAGCGGGGCGGAGCGATGAAGCGGAGACCGGTGGCCTGCTCCACGGGTCCCCGCAGGCTGTCCACCAGTCGCGCCAGATCGTCGCTGCCGCTCGCCTGGGGCGACTGGCGCGCCTCCCCCCGGCAGGCCCCGAGCATCAGACCGAGGCCGACGAGCTGACGGGCGCGGCGGATCACAGCCCCAGCCCCGGCGCGATCTCCACGAATATCTCCCGCACCCGCTCGAACCCCCCGCTGAAGGCGAGCACCGCCGCCGCGAGGCTGAGTCCCACGCCGAAGGGCAGGTACCCGTGCGCGCTCAACTCGTCGGTGCTTGCCGGCGAAGCCGTCACCGTCTGACGCGAGGCCCAGGCCAGCGCGCCCCCGCCGAGGGCGAGGCCACCGAAGATTCCCGCCCAACCGCCAGTCCCGACGGCGATGCCGACGCCGGCGCCGATCAGCCCCCAGACCTGAGTCAGCGGACCCCCGAGCGTCCGCCGCGGCAGGAAGAAGGAAGCGTAGTACGCCGCGCCCGCGCCCACGACGGCGTAGAAGATGGCTCGCAGTACTCCTCCAAGCACTCCCATTCTCGCCGTCACTCCCATGAGCACTCCTAGCGCAAGCCCGCCGGCCAGCAATCTGATCAGCCGTCCCCAGCGGAGTCCGGGCGGGGCATCGGCGGATTGCTGCTCTGCCGGCGCGCGTCGCCGCAGCGTCACCGCCAGGTGCAGCACGATGCCGATGAAGGCGCCCAGCGCGAGCACCGGCCAGACCGCCTGCCAGCCGAAGAAGGCTCCCACCATCCCCATGAGCGCGCAGTCTCCTCCACCCATCGCCTCCTGGCCCAGCACCAGCTCGGTCACCTCTCCCACCAGGAGGACGAGGCCGGCGCCGAACAGCGCCCCCCGCATCGCGTCCAGCGCTCCCGCCGGCTCGGGCCACGCGGCAAAGGCGAGCGCGATGGCGGTGCCGCCGAGCGAGAACTCGTGCGGGATGATGAAGGCTCGGGCGTCGCTAACCGCGATGCCCAGCAGAAGCGTCGAGGCCACGGCGAGCTCGAGCGCCGGCAGGCCCAGCCCCAACAGCGCCAGCGATCCTCCCCAGAGGACGGCGGTGGTGGCCTCGATCGCGGGATACATGGGCGAGATCCCCGCCCCGCACCCCGAGCACCGGCCGCGGAGGTAGAGCCAGGACACGATTGGCACGTTCTCATACCAGCGGATCGGGCGCCCGCAGGTGGGACAACGCGAGGGCGGAAACATCACCGACTGCTTGGGCTCCGCGCCCCACCGCAGAATGCAGACGTTGAGAAAGCTGCCGATCACGGCGCCGAGCAGCGCGAAGTACCCCACGACCGCCGCTCCCGGCAGGCCCGACTCAGTCCACACGCGCGACCTCATGAAGCAGGATTGCCGCGGCGGCCGCGACGTTGAGCGACTCCGCTCCCGGTGCAAGCCGGATGGCCACCCGGCGGCTCGCGGCCGCCTCGAGCGCGGGGCTCACCCCGGCACCCTCGTTTCCCAGCACCAGGCCCACGGTGGCAAGAGAGGCGCCCGCCACTCCGGGCTCGAGCGCCGTGCCGTCGGCCGCCGCCACCCAGGTCTCGATTCCGCGCTCACCGGCCCATGCAAGGTAGGCCTCCACGTCGCTCGCCACCGCCGGCAGCCGGAAGAGCGCGCCCATGCTTCCCCGCACCACCTTGGGGTTGGTGAGCTCCGCCGTGCCTTTCAGTGCGATGACGCCGGCGGCGCCGAGGCCAAGCGCGGAGCGGAGAATGGTGCCCACGTTGCCCGGGTCCTGCACCCCGTCCAGCACCAGCACCGGCGACCCGGGCGCGGGCGCGATGTCGTCCAGCGTCCAGCGCCGGGGCTCGACCACGGCGACCACGCCCTGAGGGTGCTCGGTGTCGGCCAGGTCCTCCAGCTCGCCGTCGCTCATCGCCTCGAGCCGCACCCCACGCCGGTCCAGCGCGCTCTTGAGCGCCTTTCCTCGCGTGGTACCTTCCAGCGCCGGTGATACCGCGGCCCCACGCAGCGGCAGGCCCGCGTCGAGGGCTTCTTCCACCAGCCGCACGCCCTCGGCCAGCATCAGCCCGCGGCGCTCGCGGCCCCGCCGCCGATGGAGGTCGCGGATCATGGTCCTGAGGGGGCTCGTCATGGACAGGCTCGCCCGATGAAGATCGCACTGACCATCGCCGGTTCGGACTCGGGCGGCGGCGCCGGGATCCAGGCCGACCTGAAGACCTTCCAGCAGTTCGGCGTCTTCGGGACCTCCGTCATCGTGGCTCTCACGGCGCAGAACACCCGCGGCGTGCGGGGGGTGGAACCGGTCTCCGAGGTGATGATCGCGGCGCAGCTCGCCGCCCTCGCCGAGGACCTTCCGCCGGCGGCCCTCAAGACCGGGATGCTGGCCGAGGCTTTCATTGCCCGGCTGGTCGGCCAGGCGGTCCGGGAGAACCGGTGGTCCCCCCTGGTGGTGGATCCGGTGATGGTTTCCACCTCCGGCCACCACCTCCTCACCCCAGAGGCGGAGGACGTGATGCGCGAGAGTCTGCTACCGCTCGCCGCGCTGGTGACGCCCAACCTCGACGAGGCCGCGATCCTCACCGGACGCGCGGTGCACGACGAAACCTCGATGCAGCGCGCCGGCGAGACGCTGCTGGGCTTCGGCGCCGCCGCCGCGCTGATGAAGGGTGGCCACCTCGCGGGCGAGGAGATCACCGATCTCCTGGTCACGCCCGGCGGCACCCGCGCCTTCCGCCGCCGGCGGATCGACACCACCTCCACCCACGGCACCGGCTGCACCCTCTCGGCGGCAATCACCGCGGGACTCGCGCTGGGCCGCGACCTGGAGACCGCGGTGGCCGATGCGCTCGACTACGTGCACCGTGCCATCGCGGCGGCTCCGGCGATCGGCGCCGGACAGGGACCACTGAACCACACCGTTCCACCGTATGCGTCACCCTGAAAGGTGTCATCCTGAGCGAAGCGAAGGAGCCGAAGCGCGGCCATGGTCTCCCTCGCTTCGCTCAGGATGACATTGATTCCCTTCCTGACAACCCGGCCACCACACCCTCCACCAGGCTCTCTAGGTCCCCCGCCACCCGTGCGGCCACCTCCATCACCTCGCGGTGATCCAGCCGCTCGCCCGTCGTGCCCGCGGCCGGGTTGGTGATGGTGGAGAAGGCAAGGCAGCGCATCCCACGAGCCCGGGCGACCACCACCTCGACCGCCGTGGACATTCCGACCGCGTCGGCGCCCAGCCGTTCGGCCATTCGCACCTCGGCCGGCGTCTCGTAGCTGGGCCCCATCATCTGGATGTAGACCCCTTCCTCCAGTGGGATCCTCCGACTCCGCGCCACCTCCCGGGCCACTGAGCGCAAGGCGCGGTCATAGGGCTGCGACATGTCGGGGAACCGCTCCTCCCCCGGCAGCGCCGGCCCGATCAGCGGATTCTGGAAGGTGAGATTGATGTGGTCCGCGACCATCATCAGCGCTCCGCGCGAGAAGGTGCGCCGAATCCCGCCGGCGGCGTTGGTGAGGATGAGCGTGCGGACGCCGAGCGCGGCCATGACCCTCACTGGCAGCGCCACGGTTTCAGCCGGGTGTCCCTCGTAGAGATGAAAGCGTCCGCTCTGCACTAGCAGCGGCTTGCCGCCCAGTGTCCCCGCGACCAGCTCGCCCTGGTGCCCGACGACGGTCGTCCCGGGGAAATGGGGGATGTCGGAATAGGCGACCCTTCGCGCACCCTTCAGCCGGGTCGCCAGCCGCCCCAGTCCGCTCCCTAGCACGATCGCGACGTCGGGGATGCCGCCGAGATGCCGTTGAAGAAACTCCGCGGCCTCCTCTATGGCCTCCGGGGCGGTCACACCAACATTCCGGCGATCGCGGCCGAGGTGAACGCCGCCAGATTCCCGGCGATCATCGCCCTCAGCCCCAGGCGCGCGATTTCGCCGCGCCGCTCCGGCGCCAGACCGCCGATCCCGCCGATTTGGATCGCGATGGAGGAGAAGTTGGCGAAGCCCAGCAAGGCGTAGGTGAGGATGATAGTGCTCCGGGACGAGAGTGCGACGCCGGTGCCGAGATCGCGGGCGAACTGCGCGTAGGCGACGAACTCGTTCAGCACGACCTTGATCCCGACCAGGCCGCCGACGTAGGCGGTTTCGCCCCAGGGCACTCCGATCAACCAGGCGATCGGCCGGAGGCCCTGTCCCAGCAGCAACTGCAGCGTGAACCCCTCCTGACCGAGTTGACCGCCCACCCACCCGAGCAGGAAGTTGACCAGGGCAACGAGCGCAACGAACGCCATCAGCATCGCCGCCACGTTGAGCGCGAGCTGCATCCCCTGACCGGCGCCGCTCGCGGCCGCCTCGATGAGGTTCGCGCCCGGCTTCTCCACCTCCATCTTGAGCGAGCCCTTGGTCAGCGGGGTCTCGGTCTCCGGCAACAGGATCTTGGAGAGGTAGAGGCCCGCCGGCGCGTTCATGACACTCGCGGCGAGCAGGTGGCTGGCGATGTCGGGAAAGTATCCGCGGAGCATGCCGACATAGGCGGCGAGCACGCCCCCGGCCACGGTGGCGAATCCGCCGACCATTACAGTGTTGAGCTCCGAGCGGGTCATCGTGGGGACGAACGGCTTGATGAGGAGCGGCGCCTCGGTCTGGCCCAGGAAGATGTTGCCCGACGCGGAGAGCGTCTCCGCGCCGGACGTGCGCAGGGTCTTCTGCATCACCCAGGCGATGCCCTTCACGACCACCTGCATGACGTTGAGATAGTACAGCACCGACATCAGCGCGGAGAAGAAAATGATCGTGGGGAGGACGTTAAAGGCGATGTAGGCCCCGGTCGCGGCGACGTGGCCGGCACTGGTGTCGAGGCCGCCACCCGGGCCGGGAGTTCCGACTGGCACGGTGGGTTGCACCAGATTCCCGAAGACGAACCTCGCTCCCTCTTCCTGGAAGCGGAGCAGGCCGGTCACGATACTTCCCATCTGGTCGAAGAATGCCCGTCCTGCGTCGGTCTTGAGCACAACGAGGCCGAATAGCACCTGCAGCAGCAGACCGGCGCCTACCAGCCGCCAGTCGATCCGCCGCCGATCGTAGGAGAGGAGCACCGCGATCCCGATCATCACCGCGATTCCCACCACGCCGACCAGTCGCGCGGCGAGCGGCGTCTCCAGTCCGGCATGGGCATCGGCCAGCCGCTCCGCCGCGGTCTGCACCAGCCAGAGCCCGCTCACGCGATCATCCGCAGCTCGGAGCTCACCCGGTCGAGCAGCGCCTTGCGCTCGGGCCAGGGAAGGAACGCACCGGCAAAGCCGTTGAGGATCATCTGCTCAATCTCCGCCCGGGTGAATCCGAGCACCGAATGAGCCAGCCAGTATTCATCGCTGAGGGTGACGCCGCACATGAGCCAGCCGTCGGTACAGAGCGTGACCAGAAGCCCCTGGTCGAAGTACCGGCGCACCGGGTGAGCCGACGCATCGGCGACGGCGTGGGTCTGTACGTTGCTGGTTATGTTGATCTCCAGCAGGATCCGCCGGTCTCGCAGGTACTCGAGCAGCACCGGATCCTCGTGGAGCCGGGTGCCGTGTCCGATCCGGTCGGCGTGGCAGTGATCCACCGCGTCGGCGATGGACTCGGCGCCCGCCGCCTCACCGGCGTGGACCGTGATGCCGAGCCGGCCCTCCGCCGCGGTGTCGAACGCGGCCCGGTGCGCGCCCGCGGGGCGGCCCGCTTCGCCGCCGGCGAGATCGAAGGCAACGACTCCCCGGTCGCGGTAGGCCACCGAGAGGCGCGCGATCTCCAGCGACACGGCCGGGTCGTAGTGCCGGAGCGAGCAGTTGATCACCCGCGCCACCACGCCGAAGTCCCGCTCGCCCCGCGCGAGCCCGGCCAGCTCGGCCTCGAGCGCCCGCTCCATCGAGAGCCCCTGCCGGCGGCTGAGCCAGGGACAATAGCGCACCTCGAGGTAGCGGATCCTGTCGCGCGCGGCGTCCTCCACCATCTCGTAGGAGACCCGCTGGATGGCCTCGGCGCTCTGCAGCAGCGGGATGGTGTACTCGAAGCGGGCGAGATAGTCCTCGAGGTTCGCCGCGTCGTCCACCCGCATGAACCGGCGGAGGGCCTCGGGGTCGCGAGTCGGCAGCTCGAAGCCCACGCCGCGGGCCAACTCGATCATCGTCTCGGGCCGGAGCGAGCTGTCGAGGTGGGTGTGAAGCTCCGCTTTGGGCAGCCGGCCGATCAGCTCACGCGTCGGCATCGGGGTCCCTGCCGGCGCGCCGGGCGCGCACCACGACCCGGAGGATGGCGCCTTCCGCCAGCGGTGCTTCCAGCGGTACCTCGATGCCCCGCGCGTCGGTGACGAAGGCCGCGCCGGCGAGGAGCTTCGGCTCCAGCTCGCGGTCGAGCGCCAGCACCGCGGCGTGCACGTCGGCGCTCTTCTCCAGCTCCAAGGGAACCGCGTTGACGAATACGCGCATCGGACGGCTCAACGGCGGGTGGATTGGAACGCGGCAAAGGCTTCGACCTCGACCGGCTGGGGGAGGCGCCGAAGGTAGGTGGCGGCCGCCTCCACGTCCAGGAGGCCCACGCGCTCGGTCGGTGTGCCTCGCAGCATCGTGAAGCCGCCGGCACCCGCGGCGGTGGAGTCGTCGGTCGCCAGCGTGTAGCTGTCCTTCGGCCTCAGTGTGCGGCCATTTCCCAGCCTGACCTCCTTCACTTTTCGCCCCGCCGGCGCGCTCGGGTCGTAGCGCACCCGGCCGCCGGCCAGGTGCACCGACGGACCTTCTGACTCCGCCAGCGCCCGCTCGAGGAGGCTCTGGACCTGCGCGCCGGTCAGGGTCAGGCGCACCAGGTCCGACCCCGAGGGCTCGACCTCCCGGAGCCGGGCGAGGGTCACGGCTCCAGCGGGAAGGCCGGCGCGAATCGACGCGCTTCGCACCAGGCCCAGGTCCGCCCGGGCCAGGTTCCGTCTCGCCTCGGCGAGCACGCCGCCGAGGGCATGCTGGCCGCTGTCGCGCGCCAGTGGGCGCTTGAGTTGAGCCTGTGCACGGCGTCCCAGGCTATCGCTCCGGCGGGTGAAGGTATCGAGCGCGCCGGCCAGGGGCGTTCCGGGCAGGACCTCCGCCTCCGGCACCGGGGCCACGCGGGCGCGCAGCTCCAGTCCTCCGGCGGGAGTCTTTACCAGGTCGCCGACCGCGAGCGCCCGCGGTCCCCCCGGGCTCACCACCGACATGCCCGCGATACGGGTCTCCACCGCGCGTGCGCCGTCGCCGCCCATCACCAGGTCCACCCCCGTCCCCCGAAGCTCCTCGGCGAGTCGCACCAGCTCCGCATCGCAGCGGGGCCCTTCGCACGCGGCGCCGGTATTCGCGATGAGGATGGTGAGCGACGGTTTCGCCTGCCGCACCTCGGTCAGGGCATCGTGCAGACCCAGCTCGCCCGCGCCGAACCGAAGGCCGCGGGTGCGCTCGGCGGCCTGGCGGGTCTTGGTCTCGGGCGCCACATAGCCCAGGACCGCGATCCGGAGGCCGGCGGTGTCGATGAGGCGGTATGGCACGATCCAGGTCGGACGGCGGCCGGTGGCGCTGTCGAAGACATTGGCGGCGAGCCATGGGTAGGTCGACTCGGCGAGCCCGCTCCGGAGCGAGTCCACCGACCGGTCGAAGTCGCGCTCCGCCAGCGCGGAGGCCGCCAAGCCCATTCGGTTGAGTACCGGAATCACCAGCCGCCCCGAGGCCGCACCGCCCCCGTCGAGCCGAAGGGTGGGACAGTCGCACTCGGCGCCGAGGCGGTCCATCGTCCGGTCGATCGCGCCCGCCGCCTGCCCCACCGCGCCGTGCAGTCCGCCGGTGCCGAGCACCCGGAGCACGATGGTATCGCTCGCCGATGGCGGCAAGGGCTGGGGCGCGATGTCATGGATTTTCCGCACTGCCACCGCCGACACCTCGGGCACGATGCGCCAGGCGGAGGGGACCACCGTCGCCGGGTCGAGCGGCGCGCGGCGGATGTCTTCTTCGAGCAGGTCCTGGATTCGTTCGGCCTTGTCGTAGACCACGGGCGCGTGTGCCACCATCGGGTAGCCCCCCGCGCCGGTCTGGCGGTGACTGTTGACCGCCAGGGTGAAGCTGTGCGACGGTTCCACCAGACGCCCGCCCACCGCGAGGTTCCGGATCCTGCGGCCCACCGGCTCCCGCAGGTCCACCTCGTAGGCGGCCCCGCGTACGACGTCGAAATCGTAGCCCGCCATGGTCGGGTTGAGCGACACCCGGCCGGCGGCGTCGACCCGGAAGTATTCCGCCGACCGCTCCAGATACTCCCGGAGCTGCCGGCCGTCGACGCGCACCGACCGCAGGGTGTTCTCGTAGGGATAGAGGCGGAGAACATCCCGGCGGCGGATCGTGTCCCCGGCAAACCCTGCCCCGAGATCGAAGGCCGGACCCGCGGCGAGCTGGGCGCCGGCACGGCGGCGCTGGGTCTCCAGCATCCAGTCGAGGATCGCCGTGGGCCCTGCCCGCGCGCCGGTAGCCGGCAAGGGCGCCAGGGCCAGTCCCAGCGGCGCATTCAGCCAGGCGCGCACCGAGTCGTGGCTCGGGCCCAGACGCTGCTCGACCAGCGCGGACGGCGCCACATCCCCGGTAGGCAGGAGCACGGACCGTATGCGCGACACCCCCCACCGTCCACCTTGGCGGCGAACCATGTCGACGTGCACCACCGCGACGCCGGCGGCGAATGGCCGGGGCTGCACGAAGTGCACACCTCCGATGGTCGAGTCGCGCAGCTCGCCGTGCGAGTGGCCCACCACCACGATGTCCGGCCGCCGCCGCAGCGCGGCGAAGACTCCGCCGGCGTGCTCCGCGCCGACTCCCGCCGTGTCGTAGGTCGAGGCGCCGGCGATGCCGCTGTGGGACAGCACCACCACCAGGTCGGCCGTGCCCCGCATGGCCTCGATGGTGCGTCCCGCCGCCGCCTCGATCCTGCCCACCCTGATCCTGCCCCGCACCTGGTCGCGGTCCCACACCATGGTGCCCGGCGTAGTGAAGCCGGTGATGCCGACCCGGACCGGGCCGCGACGCAGGACTCTGAAGGGGCTCACCAGGAGCGTATCGCCCGGGAGGGTGTGGACATTGGCGCTGACGTAGGGAAAGCCGGCGTCAGTCAGAGCGCGCTCGAGCTCAGGCACGCCCCAGTCGAAATCGTGATTCCCCGGGGTCGCGGCGTCGTAGCCGGCGAGGTTCATCGCCTCGACGATCGGATTCGGCGCCCGGCGGCCGGGGCGCGCGTGGTAGGCGGCGTAGGGATTCCCCTGGAGCAGGTCGCCGGCGTCGACCACGACCACCTGTCCCCGATGCCGCCGGCGGAGTGAGTCCACCAGGGTAGCCACACGGGTCAGTCCGCCAGGGGCCGCCGCGTCGGCCAGGTAGTCCCACGCCGTGGCGCGGCCGTGCACGTCGGTCGTGGCGACGAGCACGACGTGGGCACTGTCCGGGACTTGGGCGGCGGCGAGAGATGCTGCGAAGAGGAGCGAGAGCATCGGGGGGGAAATATACGCGGGGCCGCGCGGCCGAGGGCAGCGCGGCCCGCGGATGCGGCCGATGTCAGCGGAGCGAAGCCCTTACGGCGCGCCGTCCACCGACAGGCCGCTGGGCACCCGCACCGGGACGACCTGACGCATATCGCGCGCGCCGGGGTCGGTCAGAGCCTTGAGAAACTCGGTGATCTCGTCCACGGTCTGGGTTTCGAGCACCAGCCTTCTCAGCCGCGAGTCGCGGGTCAGCAGGATGGCCTCCGCCGTCGACTGCACCGTGCCCTGGAACAGCGGCTCGAGCTGGCCCGCATCGTAGGAGCGGAGCTTCGCGTCCGACTGGCTGTAGTGATCCACCCAGCTCCGGAGACTGACAATCGCGCCATCGTGCCCATATGGAGCGGTGAGCTCCACGTTGCGCAGCGGCGGCGTCCGGAACGAATATCGGTCCGCCGAATTGCCGGTCTTCCGCATCCGCCCGAAGTCGTCGCGTCCGTCAGACCCGTCCCCGAAGCCCGGCCCGACCTGGGCCACCGCCACGTTGTGGAACTTCCGGTCGGTAAACAGTGGGCCATTGTGGCACATGGAGCACTTGGCCGAACCAAGGAACGCCCTGGCCCCGCGAAGCTGTACTTCGGTCATCGCGTCGTCGTTGCCGGCCAGCATGCGGTCCCACGGCGTGTTGTTGAAGGCGAACACCGCGGCGATCCACCCACCCATCGCGTTGCCCGCGTGGGCGAAGTCCATGTTGTCGAAGGTCTGCCCCGGATAGGCGCTCTCGAACATCGTGCGGTATTCCGGGATCTCGCCGAGACGCCGCATCAGGAACTTCCAGACACGCTGCGGCTGGTCGTCGGCCACGGCGGCGAGCTCGTTGCCGGCATCGGCCCGCATCTCCCCCCGCGACAGGACCGGAAACATCGGCAAGGCGGAGAGCGGGCCGAACTCCAGCACCGCCCGCTGTCCCGCGCGGAGCGGCGCCCCCGGGGTCCGGACCACGCCGCCCGCGTCGGTGAACACCCGGCCGTCCCAGGTGAGCGGCGACATCACGTGGAGGTTGAACAGCGACGGCGCGTTGCGGTGGACGAACTTGTTCTGTGGATGGACCCGTGCGGTACCGAGTCCGGACGCGCCCTGACCGATCGAAGTGCTGCGGCCGTCGACCGTGCCGGCTCCGGCCAGATGGCAGGTCATGCAGGAGATGTCGCGGTTGCCGCTCAGCACCTTGTCAAAGGCGAGCGCCTGGCCGAGCAGGGAGAGCTGGGGCCGGACCGGTGCGGGACGCTGCAGGGCGGTGATGCCGGCCGCGGCGGCCAACTGCCGAACCTCGGCGGCCAGCGCCGCGGTCTCGGCGGTGGCCGCCGCGATCTCGCGCTCCGCCATCTCGACCTGGGGCGCCGTAGTGTTGTCGCTGCAGCCGCCGAGCCACATCGTAGCGCATGCGCCGAGTGCCACGGCCAGGTTCCTGCTCGTCATCGATGGTCCCGGTTAGGAAAGAGTCCACCTGCGTAAGCGCGCCGACACAATCACCTAGGTCGGGCAGTGCTTGCTATTGCAGTCTGGAGCGGGAGAGTGGTGGCCCGATGAATCGCCCCCTGCGCCAAGGCGAAGGTGCGACCTTCATGCCAGTCGCCGGGGCGGCGACGGTGCTGCCAGGCATTGCAGTGCGGGTGTTACTTGCCGCCGCCTCCGACCGAGCTCGGCTGCACTACCAGCACCAGGAAGAAGACCCCGAACAGCAGAACGAAGCCGATGAGGAACCAGCGGTCGGGAGGGACCGCCTTGAGCCGCCGCACGAGGTGCAGGCGTGGTCGCGACGCCGCTCGGGGCAACCAGGTGTCGAACCAATGACCCGGCATCTGACACTTTCCTTTCTGACTGTGGCCGCGCGCTTCATCGGCCGTGATCATCGCCTCCCCCGAACGCCACCCGCCGTCCCTGACGAGCTAGTTGGTCGCTGTGCGGGAGGCCGGGCGTCCCGGTGCTGATCCGACGACCGGCGAGGCGGCAAACGTCAGGTCCAGGTGCACTACGATCTCTTCCTGCATCCGAAGCATGCCCATCGCCTTCGAGAGGCCGCCGATCCGGTAGCTCTTGAGATTGAGCGGCGTCTCGCCCCGCACCCGGACGCCGCGGGCGAGCATCACGACCGTGGCCGGGATCGAGACCTCCTGCCGCACGCCGTGGATCAGGAAAGTCCCCCGGAGCGTTACGCCAAGCGTGTCACCCCGAACGGCACCGGGAACGACGCCGGTGAGGTCGAACCGGATCATCGGGTACTTTCCGGATTCCATCGACTTGTTGAGATCCTTGTCTCTCCTGGAGTCTCCGGTGACCAGGGTCTTGACCGGCGCCTCCACCCAGCCCCGCACTGCAGCCAGGTCCGCCGCGCCCGCCAGTTGGCCGGTGATCGTGCTCGTCGTGCCGGTGAAATCTCCCACCGTGGCCCTGCCGTCGAAGCTCAGCACACCCGATTCGACCGTGCCGCTGGGGATCGCCCGCTGCGCCTGCGCCGGGACGGCCGATCCTGCCAGCCCGGCAGCGAGGAACAAGGTCGGGCGGAAGAACTGGGCGGGAAACATCTCGATCTCCTATCGCAAGCGTGGGTGCGTTGGGCCGTCGAGGCCTCTGATGAGGAATGCGCCGAGTCGGGCGCCGAGCGGCCACAAACCTCGAAGCCGGCGGGTCGTGGGTTCATCGCCTCAGAAACGGCTCGGCGTACCTGGAGAGCGCTCCGGTGAACGTGTAGTCGCTGTTCACCAACACCGCCACGACAAGCGCGTGATCCGGGTAGATGATGAGGTGCGCCGTGCCTCCGACCGACCCACCCGAATGCCGGACGCGCCGGCGGCCCAGTGAATCGCTCTCGACCGACCACCCGATCCCGTAGTCGGTGACCTGACCGTCGGCGGTCCGCATCGACGTCCACAAGAGGTCCAGCGTCTCCGGGCGCAGGATCCGCCCCTCCAGCAATTGCTGACCGAAGCGTGCCAGGTCCTCGGCGGTCGAGAGGAAGCCGCCGCTGGCCCACTTGTAGCTGTTGTCGACGAACGGGGCGTTCACCACCAGGCCGGTCGAGTCGGACCTGGTGTAGTAGCGCCCCCGCTCGGGGATGATGCTATCCATCTGCTCCGCCACCGTGTGAACCATGCCGGCGGGCTTGAAGACCTGCTCTGTCATGAATTTCAGGTAGGGCTCGCCGGAGGCGCCCTCGATCACCGCGGACAGCAGGTTGTAGCCGTAGCTGGAGTAGCCGAACTCGGTGCCGGGCTCGAAGAGCAAAGAGTCCCGGGCGAAGATCGTCAGGCCCTCCGTCACCGTGGCATAGTGTTTCTGGTTCTCGAACTCGCCGGGCTGGTAGTGCCGGATACCGGCCAGATGGCCGGCGAGCTGCCGCACGGTGATGGGGAACCGCTTGACCGGAAAGGCCGGGACGTAGCTCTGCACCGGAGCGTCCCAGTCCAGCCGGCCCATCTCGTGGAGCCGGCCCAGGGCCACCGCGGTGAGGGCCTTGGAAACGCTGCCGACGCGGAACTTGGTCGTGGTGGTGACCGGAACGCGCTGTTCCAGATCGGCCATGCCGATGCCGGCGCTCCACGCGGTGCGGCCGTCCTGCACCACGCAGATGGCGGCACCCGGCGCGCCGAGGGCCCGGAGGGTGTCGGTGATGAACTGCCGGACCGCGCTCACGACCTGCTGGGCGGCGGGTGCGGCGGGTGTGGCTGCGTCCGAGCTCGGCCCGGCCCCACGCGGAGCGCACGCCAGGAGCGCCGCGGCGGCCACGACGATTCGTGTGGTCACCTGATCCGTCGAACGCTGCGGCAGGAGACGGCACTGCCGGTTCAGGTCGCGCCCCCGGAAAGCTGCGGGCGGTGATGGTTGGTGTGAATGAACAGGAAGTGCAGGAGGTCGGCGGGCGAGCAGTTGCTGATACCACGGCTGAGACGGTCCGGTGAAGGTCCCGTGGACCATGCGGCGACTCTGCTCGTAGGTCAGCACGACATGCTCCGTGACCTGAGCCGGCGACCACTTACCGGGTGCCCGAGGACTCGTCCACCGAGCGGACGAAACGGCGCGGGCCGCGTCAGTGGTATCAGTCATGCTCGTCAACTCCCTCGCGAGTCTCGCTTCCAGTCACTCTTATGTCTGAGCCATTGGACCTGTCAAGATGATGCTCAGGTGCTGGCCCGCCGCGCCCTTGTTCATTCTCCCCGGCGTATATATGTTGTCGTGCATATATGCCCGCCCCTTCGGCCACCGATATCCTCCTCACCGTCGCCGAACCCACCCGGCTCCGGATCCTCAACTGCCTCGCCGCGGCGCCGTTGTTCGTCTCCGACCTGCAGGAGCTCCTCGACCTCCCTCAGCCCACCGTCTCCCGCCACCTCCAGGTGCTCCGGCGGGTCGACCTGGTCCGGGACACGCCCATCGCCCAGTTCGTGCTCTACCGGCTGCGCCGCGACGGGGGAGTGCCGGGCCGCCTGCTCTCAGCCATCCTCGAGGCGGTGATTCAGGACGACTCCGCCATGCGGGCGGAACGGGACCGGGCGGCGCTGCGGAGCCGGTCGCACACCCAGACCCGGGTTCAGGAGCCGCAAGCCATCAGGACAGTGACCCGCGCGAAGAGACCGACATGACCCAACGCATTCTGGTGGTGGACGACGAGCCCGACATCACGGCCCTGGTGGCCTATCATCTGGCCAAGGCCGGGTTCCGGGTTTCGACTGCGGCCAACGGGCCCGACGCGCTCAAGGCGGCTCGGGAGGAGAAGCCCGACATCGTCATCCTCGACCTGATGTTGCCGGGGATCTCTGGGTACGAGATCCTGGCCGAGCTGCGCAAGCGGGAGGAGACCAAGGACGTCGGCGTCATCCTGCTCACCGCGCGCCGGGAGGAGACCGACCGGATCCGCGGCCTGTCGCTCGGCGCCGACGACTATCTGACCAAGCCCTTCTCGCCGCAGGAGCTGTCGCTGCGGGTGCGGGGCCTGTTGCGGCGGCTCGGCTCCCCGCCGGTCACCGCCGGCTCGACCCTCGCCGCCGGCCCGATCTCGATCGACCGCTCGGCCCACCGCGCCACGGTCGCCGGCGAGGAGCTGAGCCTCACCGCGACGGAGTACAAACTGCTCCTCACCCTGGTCGAGCGCCGGGGCCGGGTGCAGACCCGCCCGCAGCTGCTCGAGACTGTCTGGGAGGCCCAGCCCGACATTCAGACCCGCACGGTGGATATGCACGTGCAGCGGCTCCGCACCAAGCTCGGCGACGCGGGCAGGATGATCGAGACGGTGCGCGGATTCGGCTACCGGTTCAAGGGAACCGAGCGGGGAGCCCGCAGCCGGTGAGATTCGCCACCCGCCTGGTCGCGGGGACGCTGCTGGTCCTGGTGCTGGCCGTGGCGGTGCTGCTGTTCGTCGCCGAGCGCTCGCTCCGCCGCGACCTCGTAGGCGACATCGAGCGGTCGCTGGAGAGCGAGGCCGGACTGATCCGTGAGGCGCTCTCCTCCGACTCCACCTCCTGGGACGAAAGTGTACGTCGCCTGGCCGGACAGAACAGCCGGCGGATCACCGTCGTGGACTCGACCGGCCGGGTCCGCGCCGACAGCGACTTTCCCCCCGGGCCGCTGCCCGCCATCGAGAGCCATCTCGACCGGCCCGAGATCCGGACCGCCCTGAAAGGCGGAACCGGCGTCGCCACGCGCCGGAGCGAGACCGTGGGCCGCACCATGCTCTACGTCGCCATGCCCGGCGGCCCCGGCGCGATCCGCGTGGCGGCGAATCTGAGCCAGGTGGACGAGATCGTGCGCCGGGCGCAGGGCGCGGTGGCGGGGGCGGCACTGCTCGCGCTGCTGGTGGGAGCAGTGCTGGCGCTCATCGCCGGCCGCTCCATCGCCCGCCCGCTCACCAGCATCACCACCGCCGCCCGGGCGATCGCGGCCGGATCCCCGCCCCGCTTTCCCCGCTCCGGGATTCCCGACATCGACGCCCTGGTCCAGGCACTGCGGCAGATGCACCGGCAGCTCGCCGACCGCTTCGACGAGCTGCGCCGGGAACAGGCGGAGACCGCCGCGCTGGTGGAGTCCATGGTCGAGGGCGTGGTCGCTGCGGACGAACGCGGCCGGATCGTCACCGCCAATCCGGCCGCCCGCCGCCTGCTGGGCTACGACATGCTCGACCCCCTGCCCGATCTCGCCGAGCTCTTCCGGGTGAAGGCCGCCCGTGAGGTGGTGGATGCCGTGCTCGCCGGCTCGCCGGTGCAGGACCGCGAGGTCGAGCTCGACGAGCGGTCGATGCTGCTCAACGCCCGGCCGCTGCCGGCTGGCGGCGCGGTGCTGGTCCTGCACGATCTCACCGAGCTGAGGCGGCTGGAGGCGATCCGGCGTGACTTCGTCGCCAACGTCTCCCACGAGCTCAAGACCCCGCTGACCTCGATCTCCGGCTACGCCGAGACCCTGCTTTCCCTCCCTCCGGACCCGGAGATGGCTCGGGTTTTTCTCGGCACCATTCTCGGCAACGCGAGGCGGATGCAGCGACTGGTGGACGATCTCCTCGACCTTTCGCGCATCGAGGCGGGGCGCTGGCAGCCAGGCCGGACCGAAGTGGACGTGGCCGCCGCGGCCCGGGAGTCATGGACCGAGGTGGCCGCCCGGCCCGCGTCTCAGGCGATCGACTTCACGGTCGAGATTGGTCCCGGGGCGGAGCAGGTCTGCGCCGACTTGGACGCTGTGCGGCAGGTCCTGACGAATCTGATGGAGAACTCGCTCAGGCACACCCCGGCCGGGGGGGCGATCGCGTGCCTCGCGCGGCGCGAGGGCAACAGCGTCGCGGTCGCCATCCGCGACAACGGCGCCGGCATCACCCGGGAGCACCTGCCCCGGATCTTCGAGCGCTTCTATCGGGCCGATGCCTCGCGCTCGCGGGAGGAGGGCGGCACCGGACTGGGACTGGCGATCGTGAAGCACCTGGTCGAGGCGCACGGCGGCCGCGTCTCGGCGGACAGCGAGCGCGGCCGTGGCACCACGGTCACCTGCTGGTTTCCCGACGGGTGACCGGGGCCGCCCCGTCGCCCCGGGCGGGAGGCTGCTTCAGAAATTGACCGCCGCCGTCGCAGGTATCGGCACCGTCGGACGGCGGGCGCGCTCGATCACTTCCCGGTAGCTCAGGTCCAGCCGCTCGACCTCCCGATCCCAGCTGAGCGCTTCCACCGATTGGCGGGCGCCGCGCGCCAGCCGCCGGCTCAGCCCCCACTCCGTCGCCAGTCGCGCCATCGCCAGCGCCATCCCATGGATGTCGCCCGCCTTGCACGCGAGACCGTTGCGGCCGTCGCGCAGGTGGTCGCGGACCCCGCCCTCCGGGATGGCGATCACGGGAAGCCCACTGGCCATCGCTTCCAGCACCACCAGCCCCAGCGTTTCGGTCACCGAGGCGAACACGAAGGCGTCGCAATTGGCGTACAGGTCGGGGAGACGGCTGCGCCGGTCGAGCAGCCCGAGGAAGCTGACTCCGGGCGGAGCGGCGGCACGGAGCTCCTCCTCCCAGGGGCCCGTCCCCGCGATGACCAGATGGATCACGCCGCGGGGCAGCAGCTCGCTCGCCAGCCGGAACGCTTCGAGCACCTGGTCCGGTCGCTTCTCGGACGCGAGACGGCCTACGTAGAGGAAGGTGTAGCGGCTTCCCATCCCCAACGCCGCGCGGACTCCGTCGGCCCTCCGGCCCGGATGGAACAGCTCGGTGTCCACTCCCCGGCCCCATACCTCCACGTCGGTCAAACCCAGCCCCGACAGCTCGCCGCGCGACACGCTCGACGGGGTGTACACTCGCCGGCTGCTTCGGTGAAACCGCGCGATGTAGCGGGACACCATCCCCTTGAGCCAGCGGGCGCCGTAGGCCTCGGTGTAACGGGCGAAATCGGTGTGGTAGGACGACACCACCGGCACTCCGGCCCGCGCGGCCGCCGCCTTGCCGGCCCGGCCGATGCCGAACTCGGTCTCGCAGTGCACCAGATCGGGCCGAAAATCATCGATCAGTCGGGTCAGCTGGGCGACACTCGGACGGGCGAGCCGGATCTCGGGGTACCGCGGCATCGCGATACTGGGAAAGCTGTGCACGGCGCCCGCTCCCACCTCGCTACCGGCGTCCTGGCTCCACGCCGCGTGCGTCGCGGCCGGATACCGCGGCGCCGCCACCGCGCACTCCCAGCCCGATCGCGTGAGCCCCGTGACCGACACCTGGGTGACGATCGAAACCCCGTTGACCTGGGGGGGATAGGTGTCGGTGCAATAGAGGACGCGCATGCCGGTCCGGGTAATCTGCCGACGGGCAAGCTGACCGGCGCGCGTCACGAAACGGTGAAGAGTGTGTCTCGATTGGCGTGGCTGGAGACCGAACAGGATCGTTACCACCACGTGGCGGGGCGGCCGCGCCACGGTGGCAGAAGGGATCGAGATTGCAGCCACATGACGGCACCGCTGCTCGTCCGGATCGATGCCCGCGATCGGGCGTGGATGCTGCGTTGCGCGATCTCGCCGGCGGCTCCGAGAGCGTCGCAGGCGGGGTGGGCCGCGATCACCCATCTCGGGGGCACGGTGGTCTCGGTCGGCGCGGCTGGGCTGCCCTGGCTCTGGTGCTGCGAGTGGCCTCGCGTGTCACACATGGCCCTGGCCACGCTGGTGATCTCCCACGTCCTGGTCCAGTTGGCCAAGCGAACGGTGGGCCGGGGACGCCCTGCGCGCACCTGCCATCTCCGCGCGGCGGTGCGCGAGCCCGATCGCTTCTCCTTTCCTTCGGGACACGCCACCGCCAGCATGGCCGTGGCGTTGGCGTACGCGGTCGCCGTTCCGCCCTGGGCTGGCCCGTTGCTCGTGCTGCTGGCGCTGCTGGTGGGATTTTCCCGAGTTCGGCTCGGCGTGCACTACCCGAGCGACGTGGTGGCAGGACAGCTCATAGCCATCGGGACGGCACTCGGAGTACATGGATTGGCCTGACGCTCCGCGCGCGGTTTCCCTCAGCGAAGCTTGTTGGCGTAGCTCAACACCTTGAACCTACCCCCCCGCTCCACGACCTGGCTCAACAGTCGGGCGGAGACGGTGTCGCCGCTCTCCGCGCGCCAGCGAACGACGCACGGCCCATACACCCGGTTTTCACCCTCCTGCACCCCTCCAGAGCCGCAGTCGTAGTCCAGCATGCGCAGGGGCTTTCCGCCGTAGGTCTGCAGCGCCCGGCGAATGCCCTGGTTGCTCGCCTCGAACAGCATGAACCACATCAGGCCGGGCTCCAGGTCATAGGGTGGAAGCCCCTGGGTCGCGGTTGGATAGTAGAGATAGGCGAATTCGCCGCGGGTGATCGCCAGATCGACGATCGCCGCGGTGTCCCGGCGCGCCAGCGCCTGAATGAAGGACTGCACCAGGGCATCGCGGCTCTCGGCGCCCCCGGTGAGGGATTCCGCCGGCGGGAGCCCCTCGCGAAACCGGCGGAGTGCCTCTGCACGGGGCAATAC
>JACCRH010000009.1 GCA_013813675.1 Gemmatimonadales bacterium | reverse complement strand
GGTCTTTCCAGGTGCCGCCCACGCCCCGCACCTGCGCCTGGCCGCCCAGCTTGCCTTCGGTGCCCACCTCGCGGGCGACGCGGGTCACTTCCGAGGCGAAGGAGTTGAGCTGGTCGACCATGGCGTTGATGGTGTTCTTCAGCTCGAGGATCTCGCCGCGGACGTGCACGGTCACCTTCTTCGTCAGGTCGCCGCGGGCCACCGCCGTCGTCACCTCGGCAATATTGCGCACCTGTCCCGTGAGGTTGCCGGCCATCGAGTTGACGCTGTCGGTCAGGTCCTTCCAGGTGCCGCCGACCCCGGTCACCTGGGCCTGGCCGCCCAGCTTGCCCTCGGTGCCCACCTCGCGGGCCACGCGGGTCACTTCCGAGGCGAACGAGCTCAGCTGGTCCACCATGGTGTTGATGGTGTTCTTGCGCTCCAGGATCTCGCCCTGCACGTCCACGGTGATCTTCTTGTTCAGCTCGCCGCGGGCCACCGCCGTCGTCACCTCGGCGATGTTCCGCACCTGCGAGGTGAGGTTGCCGGCCATGGAGTTCACGTTGTCGGTCAGGTCCTTCCAGGTACCGCCCACGCCGGTCACCCGCGCCTGACCGCCCAGCTTGCCCTCGGTGCCCACCTCGCGGGCCACCCGGGTCACTTCGGAGGCGAAGGAGCTCAATTGGTCCACCATCGTATTGATGGTGTTCTTGAGCTCCAGGATCTCGCCCTGCACGTTCACCGTGATCTTCTTCGACAGGTCGCCGTTGGCCACCGCGGTGGTCACGTCGGCGATGTTTCGGACCTGGGCCGTGAGGTTGCCGGCCATCCAGTTCACGTTGTCGGTGAGGTCCTTCCAGGTGCCGCCGACGCCGGTCACCCGCGCCTGGCCGCCGAGCTTGCCTTCGGTCCCCACCTCGCGCGCCACCCGGGTCACCTCCGAGGCGAAGGAGCTCAACTGGTCCACCATGGTATTGATGGTGTCCTTCAGCTCCAGGATCTCGCCCCGCACGTCCACCGTGATCTTCTTGGAGAGGTCGCCGTTGGCGACCGCGGTGGTCACCTCGGCGATGTTCCGGACCTGCGCCGTCAGGTTGCTGGCCATGGAGTTGACGTTCTCGGTGAGGTCCTTCCAGGTGCCGCCCACGCCCCGCACCTGGGCCTGCCCGCCCAGCTTCCCTTCGGTGCCCACCTCGCGGGCGACGCGGGTCACCTCGGAGGCAAAGGAGTTGAGCTGGTCCACCATGGTGTTGATGGTGTTCTTGAGCTCCAGGATCTCGCCCTTCACGTCCACCGTGATCTTCTTCGACAGGTCGCCGTTGGCCACGGCCGTCGTCACCTCGGCGATGTTCCGCACCTGGCCCGTCAGGTTCCCGGCCATCGAGTTGACGCTGTCGGTGAGGTCCTTCCAGGTACCGCCCACGCCGCGCACCTGGGCCTGCCCGCCCAGCTTGCCCTCGGTGCCCACTTCGCGGGCCACCCGGGTCACCTCCGAGGCAAAGGAGTTGAGCTGGTCCACCATGGTGTTGATGGTGTTCTTGAGCTCCAGGATCTCGCCGCGAACGTCCACGGTGATTTTCTTGGAGAGGTCGCCCGTGGCCACCGCGGTGGTCACCTGCGCGATGTTGCGGACCTGGGCGGTGAGGTTGCCCGCCATCGAGTTGACGTTGTCGGTCAGGTCCTTCCAGGTGCCGCCGATCCCGGCGACCTGGGCCTGTCCGCCCAGCTTGCCCTCGGTGCCCACTTCGCGGGCCACCCGCGTCACCTCCGAGGCGAAGGAGCTGAGCTGATCGACCATCGTATTGATGGTGTTCTTGAGCTCCAGGATCTCGCCCTTCACGTCTACCGTGATCTTCTTGTTGAGCTCGCCGCGGGCCACCGCCGTCGTCACCTCGGCGATGTTCCGCACCTGCGAGGTGAGGTTGCCGGCCATGGAGTTCACGTTGTCGGTCAGATCCTTCCAGGTCCCGGCCACCCCCTTCACCTTGGCCTGGCCGCCCAGCTTGCCCTCGGTGCCCACTTCGCGGGCCACCCGGGTCACCTCGGAGGCGAAGGAGCTGAGCTGGTCCACCATCGAGTTCACCGTGCGGCCGATTCGGAGGAACTCGCCCATCAGCGGGCGGCCCTCGATGTCGAGCGCCATGGTCTGAGACAGGTCGCCCTTGGCGACGGCGCCGATCACCCGCGCCACCTCACTGGTGGGCTGCACCAGGTCGCCGATCAACCCGTTCACCGAGGTGAGCGAGGCGGCCCAGGACCCGCTGGCGCCGCTGAGCTGGGCCCGCTGGGTGGTGCGCCCTTCCTTGCCCACCGCGATGCTCACGCGGTCGAGCTCGTGGGCCATGTCCTGGTTGAGCTCGACGACCTCGTTCAGGGTGTCGGCCACCTTGCCGGCCAGTCCGGTTCGGGTGGCCCGCATCCGCACGGAGAAGTCTCCCTTGCGGACGGCGGAGAGCACCGTCAACAGCTCGGCGAGATCGAGGACTTCGGGATTGGCCGGAGGGTCGGCCGGCCGGCCGCGTTTGGTTCGGCGACCATCGCTGGCCGGAGGGGTCCGCATTGGGGCTCCGAATGTATGGGGCGGCTTGGCACCGGGTGGAGAACGATAATCATGACGGCTATGCGCGGAGGCCTTCGGTGACCGGGGTCACCAGCGGCGAGCGGTTCGGCGCCTCCGTCGGGGGCCTGCTTGACTTCGAATATATTGGTGCGAGACTTCGGCGTGCCACTCACCGGAAACTCTCACCCGGTCCAGCCGCCGGGCGCCGACAATGGGGAGGGGTCGCGAATGGGCTTGGATCCCCTCCGCATCCTCATCCTGGAAGACGTCCAGATGGATGCGGAGCTGGTGGAGTACGAGCTCCAGCGGGCCCGGATACCGTTCTCGTCCCGGCGAGTCGATACCCGGGAGGCGTTCCTCCAAGAGCTGGACCAGTTCGACCCCCATGTGATCCTCTCCGACTACACCCTCCCCCGCTTCGACGGCATGACGGCGCTCTCCATCGCGCGGGAGCGTGCGCCGTCGGTCCCGTTCCTCATCGTGACCGGCTCGGTGAACGAGGAGACCGCGGTGGGCTGCATGAAGGCGGGGGCCACCGACTATCTGCTCAAGAGCAACCTGGCGCGGATCGGCCCCGCGATCGAGGGGGCCCTGGCCCGCGTCCGAGCCCGCGACGAGAAGGCCCGGGCGGAGGAGGCGCTCCGGCGCTCGGAGGCGAATCTTCGGGCCATCTTCAACAACAGTCTACAGGCCTTCGTGCTGATCGATCTCGACGGCACCATCCAGGCGCTCAACTCCACCGCCGTCGACTGGAGCACCCGGCTGCTCGGCCACCCGCTGCGCGAGGGCGCCCGGGTGGCCGATTTCGTGCCCGAGGCGGAGGAGGCATTCCGTGCGGCACGCGCCGGTGAGGCGCGCAGCGTCGAGCGCTGCTTCAAGGACACCGATGGCTCCGAGCTGTGGTTCGAGACCACCCACGCGCCGGTGGTGGACGAGCGTGACTCGGTAATCGGCGTCTGCCTCAACGCGCGAGACGTCAGCACCCGGCGCCTGGCCGAGCGGGCGTTGCGAGACAGCGAGGCCCGCTACCGCGACCTGTTCGACAACGCCAGCGACCTGGTCTGCACCACCGATCCCGACGGCCGGTTCCTCTATGTGAACCGCGCCTGGCAACAGGCGATCGGTGTCTCCGGCACGGCGGCCGGCCAGCGCGGCTTTCTCGACGTGGTGCATCCCGACAGCCGGGAGCGGTATGCGGAGGTGGTGCAGCGCGCCCTCTCCGGCGAGACGCTGACCCACGTCGAGCTGGTCCTGGTGACCAGCCAGGACACCCCGATCACGGTCGAGGCCAACCTCAGCTGCACCCTTCAGGACGGCCGCCCCGTGATGCTCCGGGGCATCTACCGCGATGTGACGGAGCGGAAGCGGGTGGAAGACCAGCTGCGGCGCGCCGAGCGGATGCAGGCGGCGGGGCGCCTGGCCGGCGGGATGGCGCACGAGGTCAACAACATGATGACCGGCGTCATAGGCTTCAGCGAGTTCCTGCTGCGGAGCCTTCCCGAAGACGACCCTCGCCGCGGCGAAGTCCTCGAGATCATCCGCGCCGGCACCCGGGCCGCGGACGTCACTCGCCAGCTTCTCGCCTTTACCCGCCAACAGCTCCTCCACCCCGAAGCGCTCGACGTCAACGGCGTGGTGAACGGGATCGAGAAGATGCTGCGCCGCTCCCTGGGCGAAGATCACGTGCTGGAGCTCAAGCTGGCACCGGACGTGGGCCAGATCCGCGCCGACCGCGGGCAGCTCGAGCAGGTGCTGCTCAACCTGACCCTCAACGCACGCGACGCCATGCCCGATCACGGCCGGGTCACCATCGCCACCGGCCGCGCCGCGCTGGACCAGGTCTACGCCCAGTCGCACGGCGGCGTCGGCATTCCGCCCGGGGAATACGTGTTCCTCTCGGTGACCGACACCGGCAGCGGCATGGAGCCGGGGGTCCATGCCCGGATCTTCGAGCCGTTCTTCACCACCAAGCCGGTGGGCCAGGGCACCGGCCTCGGCCTCTCCACCGTCTATGGCATCGTGAAGCAGAGCGACGGTTTCATCTGGTGCTACACCGAGCGCGGCCACGGGAGCACGTTCAAGATCTACCTGCCCCGGGCCAGCGCCCGGTCGCTCCCGGTGGCGGACGTCACCGTGCCAACCGAGCTGCGGGGCGGGAGCGAGACCATCCTGGTGGTGGAGGATGAGGACGTGGTGCGGTCGCTCGCCTGCCGCGGTCTGCGGGAGCAGGGCTATACCGTGCTCGAGGCCCGGCACGGACGCGAGGCGCTCGACCAGGTGCAGGCGCGGCGCGACTCGATCGATCTGGTCATCTCCGACGTAGTGATGCCGGAGCTGGGTGGCCGCGAGCTCGGGTCGCGCCTCGCGGTGCTCCAGCCGAAGCTGCCCATCCTGTTCATGTCGGGATACACCGGAGACGACGTGATTCAGCGGGGCTTGCTGGAGCCGGGCGTCCCCTTTCAGCAGAAGCCCTTTACGCCCGAAGGCCTGGCTCGGAAGGTTCGAGAGATGCTGGATGGCCGGTCGGGCCGCTCCGCCAGCGCGGTCTAGGCGATCGCCTCGGTGTCCGGCTCGGTCGTCGCGGCCTCGTCCCGCGCCGGGCGGAATTCCAGATGGTCGGCCCGGAGGATCACGAACCCACGGGACGTGCTGAGCCGGGCGAGCCGTTCGCCCGCCATGTTGACCATCCGCTGGGTGACCCCCGGAAAGATCGGCGTCACCTCATACCATTTGGATGGATTGAGCTCAGGATATTTCCGCTGGTGCTCCGACCGCAGACGCGCCTGCACGCCTGGCATCGTGTCTCCTCGCCGGCGCTGGCGCCGGGCGACCGGGTTCAGATGGCCCGCCAGAGTGGCCCCAATTTAACGAAAAGTTCGCCCGGGGGCAGCGGGGGCGGAACGGCGGAACGGCGGGTAGCGAGGGCAGCGCTTCGCGCAACAGCGGGCGCCGCTTTAGGTGTCGTGTCATCCCGAGCGGAGCGAGGGATGACACGCCACCTCGCCGCCCCTTCCGCCGTTCCGCCCTCGTTTCCCCTCCCCGTGGACATTTTCGGTGCGATTGCTTACAGTGTAAGCGATTGGATGTTCGTGGCATCCATCGCCCACCTCAAGTATACCGTGAACCATGCCGCCAAGTCAGCACGCGCAGCCGGTCGTGGCCGGCTCCGCCAAGTGCCTTGTGGTGGACGACGAGCCGAGTGTGCGGAGCTTCCTCATCCGCATGCTCCAGGCCCAGGGCTTCCAATGCTTCGAAGCGAGCTCCGGACGCGAGGCACTGCTGGTGCTCGAGCGCATCGGCGAGCTCCCCCTGATCGTCTCGGACATGCGGATGCCCGAGATGGACGGGATCAGCTTCCTGGAGGTGGTGCGGGAGCGTTATCCCGACACCTCGGTCATCATGCTGACCGGCGTGAGCGAGACCAGCACCGCGGTCGACTGCCTGCACCGTGGAGCCGCCGACTTCCTGCTCAAGCCGGTCTCGATGAGCGAGCTGCAGGCGCGGATCACCCGGGCGCTGGAGAAGCGCGCCCTGGTGCTGCAGAACCGCTTCTATCAGGAGAACCTCGAGCGCCAGGTCCATGAGCAGGCGGTCCGGATCCAGGAGCTCTTTCTCCAGGGCGTGCAGATGCTCGCCAGGGCGCTCGAGGCCAAGGACTCCTACACCCGGGGGCACTCGATCCGGGTCAGCCAGTACGCCGTGGCCACGGCGTCGCACATGGGATTCGAAGGGCCGTCGCTCGACGGGATCCGGCTGGGCGGCGAGCTGCACGACATCGGCAAGATCGGCACTCGTGAGGCGGTGCTGCACAAGGCCGGCTCGCTCACGGCCGAGGAGTTCCGGCAGATCTCCGAGCATCCGGTGCTGGGCGAGCGGATGCTGGCTCCGCTGGCCCAGGAGTCGCCCGACGTCCTCCGCATCGTACGGTCGCACCACGAGCGGCTCGACGGCCGGGGGTTTCCCGACGGCCTCCGGGGAGCAAACATCCCGATTGAGGCCCGCATCGTGGCGGTGGCCGACGCCTTCGACGCGATGACCACGCGCCGACCCTACCGCGATTCCCGCCCCCCGGCCGACGCCTTGGCCGAGCTCCGGCGGGTCGCCGGTTCCCAACTGGATCCCGACGCGGTCGAGGCCTTCGTGCAGACCCATCCGAGCGGCCAGACGGTGGCAGCGCTGGTCTGATCCGCCCGTCGCCGCGCTAGAGCATCCCCTTCCGCTTCAGGAGATGATACCGCTCCACCAGCGCCGAGCTCGCCCCGCCCGGCGGCACGTCGAGCACCATGACGCCGCGTGAGCGCATCTCTGCCAGGGCGGCTTCCCGTGCGCCGAGCAGCTCCTCGGCGGCGGCGCGCTCGAACGCCTGAGCCGGCGCGGAAGGGCGAGCGGAGGCCAGTGCTTCCATCGCCGGATCCCGCAGGGTGACCGCCAGGGGGAGGTGCCGGGGACGCAGGGTCGCCGTCTGCGTCACCAGTGCCTCGCTGGCGGTCCGGTCGATTACGTCGGTGAAGAGGACGGTGAGCGCGCGCTTCCGGTTCCGGGCGGCCAGATAGCGGAAGGCGGCAGGATAGTCCGATTCGACCAGCCGCCCTTCCGCCGCGGCCAACCCCTCCAGCACGGCCCGGAGCGCCCGGCGCCCGCGTCCCGGAGCCACGTACCGCTGAATGGTGTCGGCGAACACCAGCAGACCGACATTGTCGTCGTGCTCCACCGCCGCGTGCGCCAGGTGCAGCGCCGCCGAGATGACCGACTCCAGCCGCGGGACCCCCTCCACCTCCGCGGTGAGCAGCCGTCCGGCGTCCACCAACAGCATTACCTGCTGCCGCCGCTCGTCTTCGTACTGTCGCGCGATCGGCTTGCCCCGGCGCGCGGTCGCCTTCCAATCGATGGTCCTGGTATCATCCCCCGGCACCCACTCGCGCAGTCCCTCGAAGAGCCGCCCTTCGCCCCGGTGCCGGACGCTCCGCAGTCCCGCCTCCCGGCGGCGAATCGCCTGGATGGGCAGGGCGCGGAGCCACGCGCCGCGGAGGCTGGGGTAGACCGTCGCGGTCCACGGCGCCTCGATCCGGCTCTGCCGCCAGGCGAGTCCCAGCGGGCTGAGCACCCGGATATCGATCGTGCCGCCGGCACCGATGCCGCGGCGCACCGGCTCGAGCTCGAGCTGCTCCTCGACGGTCAGGTGGGCCGGCAGCTCCAGCCGGCGGGTGGGCGTCATCGCTCCGCCGAGGGGCTCGGGCAGGTGCTCCTTCACTTCGACGCGGAGCCGCCGACGTCCGCCGTGGCGCCAGCGGTAGCGGATGAGAAACCGGCGGCCCAACGAGAAGGCGACCGGGGCCTCGCGCTCCACCTGGAGCGTGCGAGCGCCGGGAGTGACGGCGCCGTCGGCGATGAGTGCCAGGACCCAGGCAATGTCGAGCACGAGCAGCAGATCGAGCGCGCCGGGCCACCACAGCCCGGCCGGTCCGACCAGCGCCAGTGCCGCGGCCCCAATCAGCCACTGCCGGGAGGGCACCAGCTTCACCGGGGAGCCTCGATCTTCTCGATGATGCCGCGGAGCGCGGCATCGGGGGCGACGCCCTCCAGCTCCAGCTCGGGCGCCACCGTGACCCGGTGCCGCAGCACCGCCGGGGCCAGCATCTTGACGTCGTCCGGGATCACGAAGGCCCTGCCCTCCAGCAGGGCGGAGGCCTGAGCCATCTTGAGCAGCGCAACGCTGCCGCGGGGCGACGCGCCGAGCGTCAGCACCGGCGCGCTCCGAGTGGCGCGCACGATCGCAGCGATGTACGCCACCAGCGAGGGCTCCACCCGCACCCGCCGGCACGCCTCGCGCAACCGGGCGAGGCCCGCGGCGTCGATCACCCGACTCACCCCATAGCTGGCCGGGGCGTCGGCCTCGAACCCGCCCAGCACCCGGTCGAGGATCCCCTGCTCCACCCGCTCGTCGGGATAGCCCACGATCACCTTCACCAGAAACCGGTCCAGCTCCGCCTCGGGGAGAGGGTAAGTGCCCTCGAACTCGATCGGGTTCTGGGTGGCGAAGACCGTGAAGCTCTCCGGCAGCGAATGGGAGACGCCGTCCACGGTGACCCGCCGCTCCTGCATCGCCTCCAGCAGCGCGGCCTGGGTCTTGGCGGGCGCCCGGTTGATCTCGTCGCCCAGGACCAGCTCGCCGAAGAGCGGACCCTGGCGGAAGGTGAAGGTTCCCGGTCCCGACAGCAGATTCACCCCGGTGATGTCCGAGGGCATGAGGTCGGGGGTAAACTGGATCCGCCGGAACTCGAGGCCGAGGACCTGACTGAGGGCGCGCACCAGCAGGGTCTTGGCGGTGCCCGGCACCCCTTCGAGCAGCACGTGGCCCCTGGCGATCAGCGCCACCACCGAGTCGCGCACCGCGTCCCCCTGCCCCAGCACCACGCGGCCGAGCTGCTCCACGATCGCGCCGGCGTCTTCCGCGCTGCGCGCGGCCTCGTCGGCCCCTACCGGCTGCATGGCGGTAGTCACGGCTTCAGCTCCTCCCACAGGGTCTCCACGGCGTTGGCGGCCACCAGCACGCTGTCGGCGTCGGGCGGCGTGCGGGTCATGCCGGTGAGTGACTCCAGCGCCTCGCGGCCGCGGGCGGTCCGGACCGAAGGTCCCAGGCGCTCGAGCCAGGTGTCGAGGTCGGCGGGGGTCGGGCGACCGGTGCGCGAGAGCCGCCGCCGGAGGCCCTGGATCATGAGCCGCACGGCGACGTCGTGCCCCCGCGCGGCCGCGAGCGCGGTGGCAAGGGCCCGGACGTGCTCCATCGGGGACCGCCGGCGCCGCTGGATGGCGCTCCGGACCGGGCCGAATCGCACACCCGAGGCGACCAACGCCACCACGCCGACCGCGGCGAGCTGCCACACGACCCATCCCCAGGGAGAGCGCGCTGTCCAAGCGAGCGCTGCCCCCGCGAGCGAGCCGCCCCCCCGGTATCCGTGGTGAAACTCGTCCACCACCACGCGCCGGTATCGCGGCGCCACCAACCCCAGCACCAGCGTGCCGGCCGAGCTGCTTCGAAGGGTGCGGTTCTGGAACAGCCGGTCGTCCGCCACCAGAGTGACGGTCCGGCCGCCGGGGTAGGTGAGCCGGACCACGACCGGCTTCTCGCGCACCGTGCGGAGCACGGTGTCCACCCGGGCGGGTCGCGGCACATCGCAGTGCACCTGCCGCCCTTCGGACCCGGCGGAATCCACGATTCTATTCGCCTGGTGCGGCAGCAACACCGCCCACACTCGAGGCGCCGGAAGATCCTCTCCATCCGCCGTCGGTCTGGTGGCCGCCGGATTGTCCCACTCCCGGCCCGACACCTGGTAGCCTAGACAGCGGAACGCCGTAGCGGCGGTGCGGCCCGCGAGCAGGAGATCCACCGGCAGGCTCAGGAGAGATCGCGCCTCCACCGCGGTGATCGGCACCGAGGGGCCCAGAACGGCGACGACGTCGGATCGGCCACCCGAATCCGACACCGCCAGGGTCGCCATCGGCTTCCGGAACCGCTCCACCTCGACCCCGAGCCGGGACGCGGCCTCGGCAAAAGCGCTGGCGCCCCCGGGCCCCGTCAGGTAGGTCGATCGGGGTGAATCTCTCGGGGCCGCCCGCGGCCGCCGGCTGCCGAGAACCACGGCGATCACGCCGAGCACCAGCAGGAGGCCTGCCGCGAGACCGAGCTCAGTGCGCGGGCGCATGCCAGGGCCCCGCCCCGTGCTCCCGCCAGCGCCGGTAGTCGTCGAGCCCGATTGCCCGCCCCCCGAAGGCGTAGGAGTAGAGACTCCTCACCAGGTCGCGCAGCCGCTCCTGGTCCGATCCGGCGAGCCGGGCCTCGCGGGCGCACTCGGCCGGCGTCTTGCTGGGCTGATACTGCAGGAGGCCCTGGCCCTCCAAGGTCAGGGCCAGCGCCACGAAGGCCAATTGCAGCGCCTCGGCTAGGCGACCCGCGGCGGCAGCCTGGTCGGCGGCGCGAGAATACCACTTGGCGTCGTGGCGCTCACCCGCGACCGGGAGGGCGACCTGCCGGTCGGCCCGCGCGGCGCCCCGCACCGTGCGCCAGATCAGCCACGCGGCGTGGGCGAAGATGCCGACCCAGGCAAGCAGAATCGTGACCAGGAGGAAGCGGAACAGCAGGGGGTTGTCGGTCTTGAGTCCTTCGATCCAGGCGCCCAGCCGGTCCCACCCCTCGGAGATGAGCCGGAGCACCGGCGACTGCGGGGCCCAGCGGTAGGGCTCCGTCGCGAACACGGAGTCGAGCACTGCACGGTAGGCCTCGGGACCGGCCCCGGCCTGCAGCGGCACCCGCCTCAGGCGGGCTGGAGGGTCGAGGCGAGCATCTCCAGATCGAAGCCTTCCTTGCGGACACGGAGATCGTAATAGGCCACCGTGAGCACGCAGTAGAGCAAGGGATACAGCAGCATCTGGAGGACCCCGACGACGGCAAGCGTCAGGAGACCGGGCGTGAGGCGGCCGCCCGCGGGGTCGGAGGGGAACACCAAAGTCGCGATCGCGCCGAGGGCGATGATCGGCACGTACAGCAGGGCCACCAAGGTCATCAGGAGCCCGAGCATCCTGAGGCGCGACCCCCGGGTGAGCGACCACGACCGGGACAGCGCGCCGGTCGGAGAGCTGTCCGATTCCAGCACCAGCGAGGGGAAGGCCAGCAGCAGGCCGCTCAACAGCACGATGCCTGGGATGACGAAGAAGAGAAATCCGAATCCCACCACGACCGCGAGCAGCAAGGAGCAGACGACCAATCGGCCGAGCAGCGGCGTCGCCCGTGTGAGCGCGCCGGCCGCCCCGAGCGGATGCCCCAGGTAGCTCTCCGAGACGACGAACACCGTCGCCGCGGTGGCGATGGAGCTCAGCACGGTGAAGACCATGTAGTACACCAGCGTGAGCGACATATTCTGCAGCACGCCCCCTGAGGCCTCGATGTAGAGGCTCAGGAGGACCGGAAGACCGGAACAGAGCACGGCCACCGTGCCCAGGGTGGCGAAGTGGCGCCGATACAGGGTGAAGGACACGTCGAGTATCTCACCCACCGAGAGCGGTCGCAGGGTCGTGGACGCCATGAAGCGGCTCCGCAGCGTGACTGAAGTGGCAGGACGCGCGAGAAAGATGCGTCGCCGCTGCGACAGATGCGAGTCCTTCGCGAGAGGCCTGCCCTGAGCGACGCCGAAGGGCCTGCCC
>JACCRH010000490.1 GCA_013813675.1 Gemmatimonadales bacterium | reverse complement strand
GCCCGTCGTCGCTCAGGATCGTCCGCCGGGCGATCGGCGTGATGTAGCGATTCTCCGAGACCGCGATGGTCAGCCCGCCCAGACGGTTCACATGCAGCATGACGTGGACGTCGGAGCTGCCGTCGCCCACGTAGACCACCCGGTCGTAGCCCACCGCCAGCCTGGTCCGAAGCTCCTCGAGCACCGCCACCTTGCCATAGCCCGCCGAGACGCGCTCGATGGACTGAATCTCGCCGGTGTGATCGTCGTAGCGGAAGCGCGTGCCGAAGATGTGACTCTCGGGCACGACCCCGTCCAGGGCGGACCGGATCACTTCCTCGGGCGCGGCGGAGATCACATAGAAGGCGAAGTGGAACCCACCCAGCGACTCGAGCAGTCTGCTGAGAAGCCGCAGGTTCTGCTTGAGCCGGATGCGACGTCCGACCTCGATGAGGTCCTCGCGCCGGACGCGGCGGTACTCGGGATCGTGCAGCAGCAGGTAGGCCAGCTCCCCGCCCTGCTGCACCAGATGGATGTGGGCCAGGCCGGCTGCCTTCTCGGCGAAACCCTCGATCCCGAGCATGTCGCTCAGCACTTGCCCGGAATCATTGAAGCTCAGGGTCTGATCGAAATCGCTGGCCAGCAGGTACCGCTTAGTGAATTGTTCCATGCTCGCCCTCGTTGCAAACGGTGTGCCTCGCCAGCCCGATATTGAGGGTCGACGCCCGCAGCGCGGCGGCAATCAGGTAACGATTCTGAAACGGAGAACGGTAATTCCTACGAATCTGTCGCTACCGTCACTCTTCCCGGGTACGCCGCTTCTTCCGCTTGCGGCGGAGTGCCGCTGCCGCCTTGATCACCCGCGCCGCGCTCGGCTTGACGTAGTGCCGCCGGCGCCGAAGCTCCTTGAAGAGTCCTTCCTTCTGCAGCTTGCGCCGAAAGAGCTTGAGAGCCCGTTCCACGCTGTCGCCTTCACCCAGCCTGACCTCGGTCATCAAACCCATCCCTTAGGAAGAGACCAAGGGCTGGCGAAGCGCCAGCCCCTGTGGTCACGTCGAATGCGTGGGGGCGGTGCGCCCCCTGTCCCACCTAACTTACCCTCATCGGCCGGTTCCCGCGCCCCGATGCCCCCTCTGCCTAGGCCGGGACCGGCTCCGCCGCGCTGGCGGGAGAGGCCGGCCGACTCTCCTCCCACCACTCCTTGGCGCGGCGCGGCGTCCACTCCTCCGCCGTCCGCACCGAGCCGAGCCGCCTCGCCAGCTCGTCCGCCGTCTGGGGCGGTCCGCCGGGGCCTAGGCGAGGCAGGCCAGCACCTGCGATCGAGAGCGTCGCCGGAAGCCAGTGGATCGTTCGCTGCAGCAGCAGGGCCCGCCCCTCGGGCGTGAGCAGGGGTGGCGCCAGGTACACCACGAAATAGGCCGTGGCATAGATCAGGGCGACCGTCCGGATCCGCCGGACCGCCTCTTCCCGCAGGTCCGGCGCCAGCGACCAGGCGCCGCTGAGCCGGCCGGGGCGCGACCCGCCGGCGTCGGCTCGAAGCAGCGTGGCCTTCAGGTCGCTGTCGGTCAGAAGGTGAAGCTCAGGCGTCCATAGTAGAAGGCGCCGTTGAAGCCGAACGGCGAGATCCCGTTGTAGGGGAAGATGCCGAAGTTGTTGTTGCCCGCCACGGTCGGGTCTCCCCGGTTGTTCGCGTCGGGATAGACGTCGAAGACGTTGTCGACCCCGCCGGTCACCCGGAGCCGCCCGTTGAAGATGTAGGACGCGCTGAGGTCGGTGATCCACTTGGCGCCGAAGGTCTGGTCCAGTGAGCCGTCCGCCGGCGTACCAAAGCTGGTGACCTCCCCGAACCGCTGGGTCCGCACCGTCAGCCCCACGTCGTCGTGGCTGAACACGCCGGCCAGGGTGAGGCTGCTCTTGGGTTGGCCCACCTCGATGCGGGCGCGCTCCACCCGGTCGAACAGCGTCTCCTGAAAGCCGCTGAGCTCGGCGGGGGTGGGAGCCACCCGGAGCACCCGGTTGACGTTGTGGTTGTAGCCGCCGGTCAGGCGGATGGTGGACGCCTCGCCCACCAGAAAGCCGTAGTTCGCCACCACGTCGACGCCCAGCGTGCGGGTGTCAATGGCGTTGGTGAAATAGCGGGCCCCCGCCACGCCGGGGAAGCCTCGCTGCTCCAGGAAGGTGCGGATCGGGGTGCCGGTGAAGTTGCCGGAGAAGACGATCCGGTCGTCGATCAGGATCTGATAGTAGTCCGCGGTCAAGGAGAAGTTGCGCACCGGATTCAGCGCCACCCCGAAGCTGTAGTTCTCCGAGGTCTCCGGCTCCAGCGGGCGCGCGCCGAGCGCCTGGGCCACACCGGTGGTCACCGGGAAGGTTCGGTTCTCGAACGGCTGCCCGTCGATGAAGTTGGTGGACGTGGCCGAGAAGAAGGACTGTCCCAGCGACGGAGCCCGGAAACCGGTCGCGATGGCGCCGCGGAGCGCCACTCCAGCGACCGGCTCGAAGCGGGCCGTGAGCTTGCCGTCGGTGGTGGAGCCGAAGTCGTTGTAGTGCTCGACTCG
>JACCRH010000484.1 GCA_013813675.1 Gemmatimonadales bacterium | reverse complement strand
ACCCGTCTGGCCCCCTGAGGGACGTTTCCCCATATTGAGACCCGCTCTCACACGCCGTCCAACCAGCCGGGAGGGTACGCCCCGATGACCATCCATCGCATCCGGCTCCTTGGAGATCCCATCCTTCGCGCCAGTTGCGAGCCGATCACTCGGCCCGGGTCCACCGCGGTCCGGGTGATCATGGACGACATGCGGGAAACCCTCCGCGACTGGCAGTCTCGGTTCGGGAGCGGCCGCGCCATCGCCGCGCCGCAGATCGGCGCGCCAGTCCGGATGGTCTACGTCGAGATGGACAAGCCCTGGCCGCTGATCAACCCCGAGATCGTGGACATCGGCAACGAGGACTTCGAGGTCTGGGACGACTGCTTCTCCTTTCCCAATCTGCTGGTGCGAACCTCGCGCGCCTACCGTATCCGGGTCCGCTACCAGGACTTCAAAGGCCAGTGGCAGGAGGTCGAGCTGGAAGGCGACCGGGCGGAGCTGCTGCAGCACGAGCTCGATCACTTGGACGGCGTGCTCGCGGTGGACCGGCCCCACGGGCTGGACCCGTTCTGCCTGCGGGAGGAGTGGCACCGGCTGTACGGGCCCAACCGCCGCTACGGACCGCCCGAACCACGAAACGAGGTCTACGCTTCGCCGATCTCGGAATCGCTCTAATTAGCGAAGTCGAAGGGACCATATCGAGCATGGCCCCCTTCGCTACGCTCAGGGTGACAACCGGCCCCCCATGACCGGCTTCAGGGCCAGTCCCCCAGCCGGACGAATACCGCCCCCCGCTCCTCCGTGCTGTAGCCGTACTCGAACCGCACCGGCCCGACCGGGGTATCGGCGCCGATCCCGGCGCGGACTCCCCCCACCCATCCGTCGTCGCCCAACAGCGGTCCACCGATAGCGGTGCGGCCGGCGGCGAGTTCTACCCGGCCGAGCAGCGGCCCTTTGATGGGGGTAGTGAACATGAGGCCGAGCATCGCCTCGCGGTCGCCGCGGCGCTCGCCGATGTGGAGGCCGGGGAACCCGTCGTCGCCGCCGAGGGGAAAGCCGAGCTGGAGCGGGAGATCGTCGCCCCAGCCGACCATGACTCTCGGCGTGAACCGCACCACGCCGAAGTGCCCCAGCAGCTCCGCTTCCATTCGCGCCCGCTGGTACACACCGGTCCACACGCCTTCGGCGCGAACCACTCGCCCGCGGGAGCGGCTCACCCGGATCGCCCGGCCGGCCAGGCCCAGGGCGGACCGCTCGCCCTGTACCGCCTCCCGCCAGACGTGGCCGTGCAGGCCGAGCCCGATCTCCCAGCCCTGGGAAAACACCCGTTCCACCCCGGCGAATCCGAGTGCTTCCCGGGTCTCCAGCTCGTCCAGCTCATCGCCCGATGGATCGAACCGGCGGACATCTTCGGTGGCGATCCGGACCGTGAGAGTCGGATCCATCAGCTGGCGCGCGATCTGAAATTTTCGCCGGAACCCGGTGTACAGCTCCTTCCGGAACGCGTCGAGGAACAGCGCGGCGCTTCCCTCGAGCGCGAGTCCGAAGATGCGGCGGTCCACCGCGCCGGCCCACATCCGGCCGCCGAGCTCGTTGTCGTAGCCGAGGCCGATCGCGACCACGCGCCGCGAAGCGCGCCGCAGCGAGAGGTCGAAGGCGACCGAATCGCCCGAGCCATGGGGGCCGAGCCAGACGGAGTTGTAGGTGTCGGAGGCGCTCAGCCCCCGCACCCTCGACCGAAGCAGGTCGGCATCCAGCGTGTCGCTAAGGCCGAAGCCGAACATGCGCTCCAGAGCCAGCCGCTCGGAGTCGTTGGCGGCGCGCGCGGTGAAGCCGGTGACCCGCCGCGGCAGCCGCCGTCCTGAGTCCGCGGTCCCTGCCCGGCGACACTCGACGTCGGCTAGCGAGCTGTCGGCGGCGGCGCGGCCATTGACCAGCAGCCGTTCCACCCTCGCGGGCGAGAAGTTGAGGCTGTTGAAGCCCTCCACGTCCGGCCGCACCATCACGTCGCCTGCCCGGAGCGACTCGGCCGGCTGTTGGAAAAGAAACTCGATGAGCCGATCGGCGACGTTGATCGGCGAGTAGCCGTCGAAGCTCTCGGCCGAGTGCTCGGTCGCGTCGGAGACAATGACCCGCTCCGCCCCCTCGGCCCGGGCAACGGCCACCGGGATGTTGGCCGAGAGGCCGCCATCGGCGAGGAACTGACTGTCGCGCACTTCGGGGGCGAAGACCAGAGGAATGGCGATGCTGGCCCGCACCGCCTGCGCCAGGTCCCCCGAGCGGATCACCACCGGCTTTCCGGTAGCGAGGTCGGTGGCCACGGCGCGGAACGGAATCGGCAGGGAATCGAAGTCGCCGCGGGCGATCAGGTTGCCCCTCAACATCGCGGCGCTGACCAGGGCATTCAGCTCCGGCTCGACGATCGACGCGCTCTGGAGGGTGAAGCGGCGGTCGCCCTGCTCCCACATCACGAGCGGGCGTAGCACGCCGAGAGACCGGGGCGCGCGCGGGCGATAGGTGCGAAAGAGCCGGGCCAGGGGCACCGTCCGGACCAGCGAGTCGAGCTCGCGCCCGCTGTAGCCGCTGGCGTAGAGCGCTCCGACCGCGGCGCCCATGCTGCTCCCGACGATGAGGTCGGGCCGGATGCCGAGACTGTCCAGGGCGGCGAGCACCCCGACGTGCGCGATGCCTTTGGCCCCGCCGCCGGAGAGCACCAGGGCGGTGCGGGGCGCCCGGCAATCCTGTGCCGCGAGTGGTCCGGTCGCGGCGCCCAGCGCCGTAAGAATGAAGAAACCGCGAAGCCGGCAACGCATCATCGGGGAAGATACATCACCCCTTGCGCGGCCCGACCCGAGTCCGTATACCTTTGCGAAGATCGGCAGGGAACGACCAGCTTTCGCGGAGGCACGGCGGCAATGACCTATGTGATCGTCGAGGCGTGCATCGGGGTCAAGGACCGAGCCTGCGTGGATGTGTGTCCGGTGGACTGCATCTACGAGGGGGAGGACCAGCTCTACATTCACCCCGACGAATGCATCGACTGCGGCGCGTGCGAGCCGGAGTGCCCCGTCACCGCCATTTTTCCCGAGGAAGACGTCCCGCCCAACCAGACGCCCTTCATCGAGAAGAACAAAGAAGTCTTCAACAGCGACAGCCCGCCGGGCCGTCCCAACAGATAGCTCATCGGCCTCTCCGAACCTGGCGACCCTCCCGGCTCATCGCGGGAGGGTCGTTTCGCATGCGGGAGGCCGGCGGGCAAAAGAAAGGCGGCCCCGTGCTCGAACTAGCTTGGCCGCGAGCGCGGGACCGTTTGGTTGGTGAGGCGGGGATCGGAGGACCTGATGGCCTGGGATCGTCCGCTACCGGGCACAACGGCAGGTGATGGCCAAAGGTTTCAGGGGAGACTCTCCAGGAAGGCCAGGAGTGCGTCGGTGGTCTCGACCGACCGCTCGACGCTGGGGACGTGGCCCGCCGCGCGGATCACCACCAGGCTCGCGCCGGGGATCGCATCGGCCATGGCCCGGGCCTGGGCCGCGGGGGTGAGCTCGTCCTCGTCGCCCACGATCACCAGGGTCGGCACGCCGGCGAGACCCGGGAGCATGGGCGTGCTGTCCTGCCGGTCCCGCATCGCGCCCAAGGCGCCGACGATTCCGGAGACCGGCGTCGCCGCCATCATCGCCCGGATTCGCTCGACCGTCGCCGGCTCACCGTCCAGGGTGGAAGTGCCGAGGACCTTGGGGAGCATCGTTTCCGCGAGGGCCTCGGCGCCCTGTTCCCGCGCGGTTGCGGCGGTAGCGTCGCGGTTTCGCTTCCCTTCGACAGTGTCGGGCTCGGCACGGGAGTCCACCAGCACGAGGCCGCGGACCCGGTCCCGCCAGCGGCGCAGGAACTCGAAGGCGATGTAGCCCCCCATCGAGTGCCCGACCAGGATCACCTCGTCCACTCCGAGCAGATCGAGGAGAGCGGCGAGGTCGGCCGCGTAGGTCTCCATGTTGTAGCCGAGATCGGGCGCGTCCGAGTGGCCCATCCCGCGCAGGTCGGGCGCAATGCGGGTCCATCCGTCGAGCGCGGCCACCTGGTGAGCCCAGATGGAGCGCTCGAACGGAAAGCCGTGGATGAAGATCAGGGCCGGCCCGTCTCCCCGCACCTCGACCTCGAGGCTCACACCGTTCACGGTGAGCCGGTGGACCTCCCCGGCGCGCCGCCGGCGCGCGGCCATGAACTCGTTGAACTCCTGCGGCACGGCGACCGGCCTGCCCTGACGGTTCACGCAGACGAAGAGAAACTCGGCCGTGGCCACGAGGGCGTCGTCGCGGGCTCGGCGGGCCACCTGGCGCATGGTGAAGCTGGTGCGTCCGACATGGGTGAGGTCCTGCTCGAACCCAAGCACGTCGCCGGGGAAGGCGGCGGCGTGGTATTCGATCACGGTTTTTCGCACGGCCGGCCAGGTGGCGGTCCGGTCGAAGAGGTCCATCCCCGGCCCCGCTCGCAGCATCTCCCAGCGCGCACGCTCGAAGAGGCTCAGAAACGAGGCCTGATTCAGGTGCCCGAAGGCATCGCATTCGTCGGGGTAGACGGTGAGGAGGATGGGGGTCATGGGGGTGTGCATCGCATGCGACTCGGGATGACGGCCATCTAGATATACTACAGCGTCCCGTTGCTGATCCGATAGCTCACGCTCATAGCGCCTCATCTCATGAAACCGCAGACCGACTATATCCGCCA
>JACCRH010000475.1 GCA_013813675.1 Gemmatimonadales bacterium | reverse complement strand
TCCGCTTTCATATCCTCACTCGTGCTCATCAATCTTCTTCCGGATTTTCTCGCGGTGCTCGACGCCCACGATCGGGAAGCCGCATACCGTCAGTACCGCGAAGCCCACCGACCCATTCTCGACGCCTACTGGCGGAACTACGTCCTCGACCCCGACAGCCCACATGCCGACGACATCGTCGCCGCCGCCCTGAGGGCCGAGCGGGGCGATCTGCTCGCACTCGCCGCATCCGCCGATCTGGTGCAGCTCGCCGAGGAGGCGATCGCGAAGGCGGAAGCAGTGCTGCAGCTCGACCGGCCGACGGATACCTACCTGATGGTCGGGCTTGGCGGCGCCAACGCGGGGGAGCTGGTGGTCGGCGGCCGGGGCATCGCGTTCGTCTGCCTCGAGCACTTCACGGGACGGGTGAACCCCGAGACCTACGGCATGGGGCTGGCCCCCGATCTCATTCCGCTCTGGATCGCGCACGAGCTGGCCCATACGGCGCGCTATACCTCTCCCCGAAGCGCGAGTGATCTGCGGCGCCTGGTGGCCGACCACGGCGGCTACTACGACTACTGGTCCACCGGAAGCCGGGCCACGCTGCGCGAGCTGCTGATCAACGAAGGGCTGGCGGTGCACGCTGCGCAGGCGGTCGCGCCCGGCTTCGACGCGGCCGACTACTTCGGCTACCCTCGCCGGCAGTATCACCGGCTGAGGGAGATGGAAGCCTTCCTCCGCCGCGCCGTCGAGGGAGACCTGGAGCAGAGCGGACTCGGCCTCCGGCTCCGCTACCTGTCGGGGGGGATGAGCCCGTCGGCCCGCCTGGTCGGCGGCCGGGTGCTTCCCGAGCGCTCCGGGTACTACCTCGGGTACCGGATGACCGAAGCGCTGGTCGCCGACCGGGGAATCGCGGAAGCGGTCCGGGCGGCGGCGCATGAGTTCCAGCATGCGGAGGATCTGGCGCGGGGGGTACAGTCGGCCTGAGAGCGTCGATGTGGAGAGTGAGGTTGTCAGCCTGAGCGGAGCGAAGGAGCCATGACTCAGCCTCCGGCTCCTTCGCTCCGCTCAGGATGACAATGGGGGCGCGAAGGGCGCCTATTCCCGCCACGAGACCCCTACGCTGCACCCCATTGTCACTTCCCTACGCAAAACCCCGCAAAGACCTTCCCCAGCACCTCCTCCACATCCACGGCCCCGAGCAGCTCGTCGAGCGCCAGGGCGGCTTCCCGCACGTGGTGTGATACCAGGACCGGATCGCCGCCCGGGGTCAGGTGCGCCGCCGCTGCCGCCAGTGCCGACTCGGCACGGAGCAGCGCGGTGCGATGCCGGTCTCTGTTGAGACTTGGCTCAAGATCGCCCAGCGCGATGCGGTCGCCGAATACTCTATCCGCCACCGCCTGCCGAAGCTGCTCGATGCCCTCACCGGTCACGGCCGAGACCGCCAGGCCTTCGACCGAGCCGTTCACCAGGTCGCGCTTGGTGCGCACCACCAGCAACGGCCGATCCGAGGCGATCGCCTCCTCGTCCAGCCCGGCCTCCCGCCCTGCCTCGATGCAGAGCAGCACCAGGTCGGCCGCCGAGAGGTAGCGCCGGCTTACCTCCACTCCCATCCGCTCCAGCCGGTCGCCCGAGTCCGAGAGGCCCGCGGTATCCGCCAGCCGCACCGGCCAGCCGAGGAAGTCGGTGTGGCCCTCGATCGCATCGCGGGTGGTGCCGGGGATCTCGGTGACGAGCGCCCGGCTGGTGCCGAGGAGTGCGTTGAAGAGGGAGGACTTGCCGGCGTTGGGCCGGCCCGCCAGCACCAGGAGCGCCCCATGCCGCATCCGGTCGGCCGACGGCGCGGTGGCGAGCAGCCGAGCGATGCGGCCGGCGGCCTCCTCCAGCGCGGCGGCGATCCGCTCGGGCCGCACCGGCCCGTCGTCCTCGCCGGGGAAGTCGATCTCGTAGCTCAGCAGCGCCTGAACCTCGAGCAGCGCCTCGCGAAGCTCGGCGAGCCGGCGCGAGAGGCCGCCCTCGAGCTGGCGGAGCGCTGCCCGGGCCTGGGCGGGGGCCACGGCGTCGATCAGGTCTCCGACCGCCTCCGCCTGCACCAGATCCAGCTTCCCGTTGAGCACCGCGCGGCGGGTGAACTCCCCCGGCGCGGCGTCACGCGCACCCGCGGCGTGGAGGGCAGCCAGAAGCCGCGCCGGCGCCAGCTGCCCCCCGTGGCAGGAGAGCTCGACCAGATCCTCTCCGGTATAGCTGTGGGGCGCGGGGAAGACGGTGTAGAGGCCGCGGTCGAACGCCTCATTGTCCTCGCGAAAGAAGGCGAGGGTGGCGGTGCGCGGACGGTCGGCCCGGAAACCCTCGACGACCCTGGCCGCCACTTCGAAAGCACCCCGTCCGCTCAGCCGAACGACGGCGAGCGCCGAACGGCCCGGCGGTGTGGCGAGCGCCGCGATTGGATCGGAGAGCATGGTAAGCAAATTAGTACGGAGATTGGTCTGCGGCGGCGATCTCTACTGCAATGCCCGCCAGCGCTACGCTTTCTTCCGCTTCTTCCCCGGCGCCGGCTGCGGCGTCTGCGGCCGCTCGGTCTTCACGTCCACGATCGCCCGCGCGGTCCGCTTCATCCGCTCCCGGCCGAGCATCCACTGCTGCGGGATGCTCGCGA
>JACCRH010000463.1 GCA_013813675.1 Gemmatimonadales bacterium | reverse complement strand
AAGCTGGAGGGCCCCCGCAGGCGGGAGGCCACGCTGGAGCCGGGCCGCGGACGCGAGGTGCGCTTCGATTTCGTGGCCGGTGCCGGCGACAGTCTCTCCCAGGCCGGCTTCCGCTTCACCGTCCGGTCCGGTCGCGATGCCGACGCCGTGGCCCTCACCCTGCCGGTACGTCCCCCGCACCATCCCCAGTCGTTCACCGTGGCCGGGGTGCTGCACGACTCGGCCATCGCGGAGCTGGCGCTGCCCGCCGACGTGGACCCGGAGCGCTCGACCCTCCGGCTCAGCCTCGGCACCTCACCCCTGGCGATGATCCGCGGCGCCCATGAGCGGTTCCGGGTGTACCCCTACTGGTGCAGCGAGCAGATCACCAGCGCGGCTGAGCCGCTCCTCGCCCTCTATCGAGCAGGTCCGGAGCTGGCCGCCGATTCGGCGGTCGCGCGACGGGCGCGCCGCGATCTCGAGCGGGTGGTGGCGACGCTGGTGCGGCGGCAGCGGCCCGACGGCGGCATCGGTCTCTGGAGCGCCGCCGACTGGACTACCCCGTGGCTCAGTGCGTACGCCGGTGCCATGCTGCTCGACGCCAAGATCGCCGGCTTCGCGGTCGACGACTCGGTCCTCGCCCGGCTGAGCGGGTACCTCCAGCGGTCGCTGGCCGAACAGGGGCCGATCATGGCGCCGGTGGCCTCGTGGTACGACAGCAGCGACGTCCGGCTCAGCGACCGGATCATGGCGGTGGACTATCTGAGCCGGGCTGGACTCCGCGACCCCGCGGCGGAAAACGAGCTGCTTCGGCTGGCCGCTCAGCTCGCCTGGGAGGATCGTGTCAGGCTGGCCCACGTCCTGGCCCGCGGGGGCGACCGCACGGCCGCGCTCCGGTTGCTGAAGCCGGCATGGGATGCGATACGAGTCGAGGGGCGGACGGCCACCCTGCCGCGGGCCTCCCGGCGGGCGTTCTATTTCTTCTCGCCGGTCCGGCCGGTCGCTTGGCTCCTGAGCGCGACGTTGGCCGTCGATCCGGCGCACCCGCTGGTGGGCCCCATGGTCGAGACCCTGGTGCAACAGGGGAGGGGAGCTGGGTGGTCCTGGAACACCCAGGATCTCGGCACCGCCGTCTCGGCGCTGGCCGAGTTCCAGCGGCATCAGCGGGCGGGAGCCGCCCGCGGTGTGCGGGTGCTGGCGGGCAAGAGGTCGGTGTTCGAGGTCGCGTCGCTCGGGGCCGCGAGCGAGAAGAGCGTCCCGCTCAGCCGGCTCACCGCCGGAGGATCGCGAACGCTGCGACTGTCGCTCGATGCCGGCAGCAGGGGACAGAGAGCCTCGCCGGTCTTCTACTTCCTCACCGCCACCGTGGTTCCGGTGCGGGCGCCGGTCCGCCCTGGCGACCACGGGATCCAGGTGGAGCGCTGGTACGAGAGCTTCGAGGGCGGCCGGCCGCTCACTGAAGTCGCCGAAGGCGAGCTGGTCCGAGTCCGGCTCCGGCTCACCGTGCCCGCGGAGCGTCACTTCGTGATTCTGGACGACGCGCTTCCCGCCGGGCTCGAGGCGGTGGACCTGAGTCTTCGCACCACGGGCGGGGTCGCCGGGCCGGGAGCCGCGGACTCGACGGCGGCGGAGCCGGCGGAGGACGGCGGTGCCGGCGCGCTGCCCTGGGTCTACGGCAGTTGGGACGCGGGCTGGTGGTCGCCGTTCGATCACCGGGAGATGCGAGACGACCGGGTGGTGTTTGTCGCTACCCGGCTCTGGCCCGGGAGCTACACCGCCACGTACCTGGCGCGTGCCACTACCCCTGGCACCTTCATCCGACCGCCGGCGCACGCCGAAGAGATGTACAACCCGGCAGTGTTCGGCGAGAGCGACGGCGGTGTTTTCACGGTGCGGGCCGCGGCCCGGTGACGGCATGACGAGGGGCGCGGTGCTGCGGTACGCGATCGGGGCGGGCCTGTTTCTGGCGCTGCTCGGTGGAGCGCCGGCCGCGTGGGTATCGCGGCCGCTCCCGCCTGAGATGCTCGCGGCGGGTGTCCGGGCGGTGACGCTGGAGGACCGCTTCGGCCGCGAGTTGCGCACGACTCGCGCTTCCGACGGCAGCCGCGGCGCGTGGCTCGCACTCTCGGAGATGGACGCCGACGTGATCGCGGCATTCGTGGCGGCCGAGGACCATCGCTTCTACCGGCACCGCGGCGTGGATCCCCGCGCGGTGGCTCGGGCGGCCTGGACCAACCTGGCGCAGGGCCGAGTCGTGTCTGGCGGCTCGACGATCACCATGCAGGTCGCGCGGATGCTGCGGCCCACATCCCGAAGCTGGGCGGGCAAGGTGGGTCAGGCGCTGTGGGCGCTCCGCCTGGAGCGGCATCTCGACAAGCAGGCGATCCTGGAGCAGTACCTCAACCGGGTTCCGCTGGGGCAGGGTGCGGTGGGCGTCGAGGCGGCGGCGGCACTCTACTTCGGCGGCGGCGCCCACAACCTCAGCCTGGGCCAGGCGGCACTGCTGGCGGGACTGGCGCGGGCGCCATCGAGCGACAATCCCCTGGTCTCACCCGAGCGAGCGCGCCGTCGGCGGGATCAGGCGCTGGAACGCCTCGGCGCCGTCGGCTTCGCTTCGCGGGGATCGGCCGAACGCGCGCGGGCCGAGCCGGTGCTGGCGCGGCGCCGCGTCGCGCCGTTTCTCGCCCCCCATTTCTCCACCCGCATTCTGAGCTGGGCCGAGCGGGATGGCGGGAGCGTTCAGGGTACCTGGCGCACCTCGCTGGATCTCTCGCTCCAGGGGGAGCTCGAGCGGGAGGTGCGGCACGCGGTCGAGACTCTCGCCGACCGGGGAGCTCGCCACGCCGCGGCGGTCGTGCTCGACAATCGAAGCGGCGAGATCCTCGCCTGGGTCGGCTCACCCGAGTTCTGGGCCGACACGGCGGGGCAGGTGGACATGGTGCTGAGTCCCCGGCAGCCGGGCTCGGCACTCAAGCCGTTCCTCTACGCGCTGGCGTTCGATCGCGGGTGGACGACGGCGTCGATCCTTCCCGACATCGCGCGGGTGTATCAGACCGGCACCGGGCCCTACAGCCCGCGAAACTACGACCGCCGGTTCCACGGCCCGGTGCGGGCCCGCGAGGCGCTGGCCAGCTCCTACAATGTTCCGGCGGTCGAGCTGGCGAGCCGGCTGGGCGTCGGAAGCCTGCTTCAAGTGCTCCGCGGCGCCGGCTTCGGCTCGCTCGGCCGGAGCGCCGACCACTACGGTCTCGGGCTCGCCCTCGGAAACGGCGACGTGACGCTGCTGGAGCTGGCCAACGGTTTTCGGGGACTGGTGAACCTCGGCGTCTGGCGGCCATACGTCTGGCATGCCGGATCGCCCGGCCACTCGGCGAATCCCGGCCGCCGCTTCGTGAGCGCGCGCTCCGCGGCGCTGGTGCTCGACGTTCTGGCGGATCCGGTGGCGCGCATCCCCGGCTTCGGCATCGAAAGCCCGCTGGACTTTCCTTTCGAGGTCGCCGCCAAGACCGGCACCAGCCGGCACTTCACCGACAACTGGGCGGTCGGGGCCGCCGGCGGGTTCACCGTCGCGGTCTGGGTGGGCAACTTCAGCGGCCGGCCGATGGACGGGGTCAGCGGAGTGAGTGGGGCCGGTCCTTTGCTCCATCGCGCCGTGCTGGCTACGGCACGGCGATATCCGGCGGGTTCGCTGCCGGATCCGCGGACGTCCGGGGCCACGGCGACGACGGTCTGCCGGCTCTCCGGTCTTCGTCCCGGCGCCGCGTGCCCGGTTGCCCCGGAGTGGTTCGACCCAGGGATGGCTCCGACCGACACCTGCGCATGGCACGACGGATGGGGCGGGGTCGCCCTGCCGGCGGCGTACGCGGAGTGGGCGGAACGGTCGGAGTCGCCGGGATCGCCCCGCCCCGGACGGGCCGCCGCCCCGGCGGGCGCACCGGAGGCAGGATTCCACATCGTCTCTCCCAGCGAGGGCGACGTGTATCGTCTCCCCCCCGGCGTGGGCTCCCGCTACGCCACTGTCGCCCTCCGCACTGCAGGCGGGGACGGCGACACTCCTGTTCGCTGGACGGTGGACGACGTTCCCCACGCCTTGGTCCGTTGGAGTCTCCGGCCCGGTCGCCACCGTTTTCGCGCCATCTCCCCATCGGGTGACTCCGCGGTGGTTACGGTGCGAGTGGAGTGACGGCTACATTGCGGAATGCGCGAGGGGCCGGTTCTGCAGAGCGAACGAAGCACGCGGCACTGTCATCCCGAGCGAAGCGAGGGATCTACTAACCCGGGGTTCGTGGCTCGCGGGCAAGATCCCTCGCTTCGCTTGGGATGACAACGGGCTTCTGGATCCGACAAGCGGGCCCGTGGGCGACCGCAGAAGGGAGGATGGGGAGGATGATGCACACGACGCTGACCACTCGAAGGTTGGGCACCACCGACATGGAGATCACCACTGTCGGGTTTGGCGCCTGGGCCATCGGTGGGGGTGACTGGGCGTTCGGCTGGGGACCACAGGACGACGAACAGTCGCTGGCCACCATCCGCTACGCCATCGAACGCGGCATCAACTGGATCGACACCGCGGCGGTCTACGGACTGGGCCATTCGGAAGAGCTCGTGCGGCGGGCACTGGAGGACATCCCCGCCACCGAGCGGCCCTACATCTTCACCAAGTGCGGCCTGGTGTGGAACGAAAGCGATCGGATGGCCGCCCCGCGGCAGGTCCTTCGGCCCGAGTCCATCCGGCGCGAATGCGAGGCCTCGCTTGGCCGGCTCGGAGTGGGGCGGATCGACCTCTACCAGTTCCACTGGCCCGATGAGACCGGCACCGCGGTCGAGGACTCCTGGGCGGAGATGATCCGACTGGTGGAGGAAGGCAAGGTGCGCGCGGCCGGGGTCTCCAACTTCGACGTGCCGCTGCTCGAGCGATGCGAGTCGCTTCGCCACGTGGACTCGCTCCAACCTCCGTTCTCGCTGATCCGGCGCCACGCCGCCGAGCGGACCATTCCCTGGTGCGCGGCCCACGGCACCGGCGTGATCGTCTACAGCCCCATGCAGTCGGGCCTGCTCACTGATCGGTTCAGCGAAGAGCGGGTGAAGGCACTGCCCGAGGACGACTGGCGCCGCCGCTCGTCGGACTTCAACCCGCCCAAGCTCCGCCGGAACCTCGCGCTCCGCGATAGACTCAAGCCGGTCGCCCAGCGCCGGGGCGTCACCGTCGCCGAGATTGCGATCGCCTGGACCCTCGCGTGGCCCGGTGTCACCGCCGCGATCGTCGGCGCGCGCACCCCGGAGCAAGTCGACGGGTGGATCGACGCCGGCTCGATCGAGCTGACCGGGGACGACCTGGAGGAGATCGCGAAGGCATGAGCATCCACCACGTCACCGCGATCGCCCGCGAGCCGCAGCGGAACCTGGACTTCTACGCCGGCACGCTGGGAATGCGGCTGGTGAAGCTGACCGTCAACTACAACGACCCTGGCACCTACCACCTCTACTACGGCGACGCGCTCGGGCGGCCGGGGTCGCTGCTCACGTTCTTTCCCTGGACCGCGGGCGGCCGGGCCGCCAAGGCACCGGGCAGACCAACGGCATCGGTCTCGCCCTGCCCTCCGGTTCGCTTGGCTATTGGATCGAGCGGCTGCTCACCCGCGGGGTGAAGTACGAGGGGCCAACCCGTCGTTTCGACGAGCAGGTGCTCGCCTTCGCCGATCCGGACGGGCTGCTGCTCGAGCTGATCGCGACTTCCGCCGTGAATTCCGTGGAAGGTTGGGGCGACGGACCGGTGCCCGCCGAGCACGCGGTCCGGGGGGTGCACGGCGTCACCATCTGGGAGGATGGTGACGCCGGGTCGGCCGAGTTCCTGACGAAGATGATGGGGTTTCGACCGAAGGATGAGGACGGAAACCGGCTGCGCTTCGCGGCGGGCGACGCTGGCCTGGGCACCGTGGTGGATCTGCGGAGGGCGCCGGGGTTCTGGCGCGGCAGCGACGGCGTCGGCACCGTGCACCACGTCGCCTTCCGCGCGGCGGACGGCGAGGAACAGCAGGCCCGGCAGGAGGAGATCCGCCGGTTGGGGGTAGCGGTCACCGAGGTGAGGGACCGGACCTACTTCCGGTCGATCTACTTTCGTGAGCCTGGAGGGGTGTTGTTCGAGATCGCCACCGATGGGCCGGGATTCACCCTGGACGAGGCCCCCGTGGAGCTGGGGACGACGCTCAAGCTTCCACCGCGATACGAGGCGATGCGGCAGCGGCTGGAGCAGTCGCTCCCGCCTCTACGTCTGCCCCAGGCTGAAGCGGTGGACGGCTGAGTGGCCCCGCCCGATCTGGGATTGGTCCATCGCTTCCTCCCCGGCGCGCCGGGCTTGCCGGTCCTCCTGTTGCTGCACGGCACCGGCGGTGACGAGCACGACCTCCTGCCGCTGGGCGAGGCGCTACTCCCC
>JACCRH010000432.1 GCA_013813675.1 Gemmatimonadales bacterium | reverse complement strand
GGGGGGCATATCCGAGCATGGCCCCCTTCACTTCGTTCAGGGTGACAAAAAATGCCCTGCACCACTTCCCTGCGCGTCCCGTCTCCCCTCCGCCTCCCGCCTCCCTCCGCGTTGGTACCGCCTACCGCCGCTCCGCCTTCTCCTTCCGGACCGCCCGCATCGCCGCGTGGGCCAGCTCCCCGGCGGTGGAGCCGTCGCTGGGATGCACCGCCCATCCGACGCTTACGTTGATGGGGATGATGACGCCCTCCGCCGTGGTGGCCGGCTGCTCGCCGAGCACCCGCCGGAGCTTGGCCGCCAGGACGGCGGCACCCGAGGCGCTGGCGCCTCGCAGGATCATCGCGAACTCCTCGCCCCCGTAGCGGCCGATTACATCGCTTGCGCGGACGCTGGACCGGAAGACGTTCGCGAAGTGCAGCAGGACCTGGTCGCCCACCATCTGGCCGAAGCGCTCGTGCACCTCGCCGAACCGGTCGAGATCGAAGATCACGAAAGCCAGCGGGCCACCGTGGCGGCGCCCGTACTCCACCGCATACTCCAGCTCCGACATCAGCGCACCGTGATTCAACAGGCCGGTCAGCTCATCCCGGTGCAGCATCTCCCGGAGGCGGCGGCCCCGTTCCGCCCGGGTGATCACCGTCTGCAGCAGCAGCTCCGCGGGCGCCGTGTCGAGAACGAAGTCGTCGGCCCCCGCTCGCAGCGCCTCGACCTGGTCGGCGGGCTCCGGTGCCCCGATGACGATCGTGGGAAGCAGGTGAAAGCGGGGGTCCTGCCGCACCATCCGTACGACCGAGAAGCCGTCGCCGTCGGAGAGGCGAGGCGCCACGGCGAGCAGGTCGGGTACCTCGCGGTCGAGCAGCTCCTGCACCGGTTTGGCGAGGGGACTTCGCACGACGCGGATATTGGCTTCCTCCAGGACGGCTCCCAAGCGGGCCGCCCGGCCGGCATCTGCGTCGAGCAACAGCACCGTGGAGGGCGGTGCGCCGGTGCGTGCGAGGGTGCGGGCATACCGCGGGAGATCTTCCACCATGCGGTCGGCGGGGAACACGGCATCCACCCCGGAAGCCACCGCCCGGAGCCGGTCCACGGCGCGCAAGGTCTCGATCAGGACCACGGCCCTCGGACGGGTAGACCGGCGGCTGGTCCAGGACGAGGCGATCGCGGACGGGTCGCCTTCGCCCGGCCCGGTGCCGATCACGATGATATCAGGTCGGGTGCCGGCGGCTACAGCCTGCGGGTCGTCCTTTCTGGCGCGCAGATCCACGGTGTACCCGACGGCGACGAGCGCCTCGGTCAGCTGCTCACGCTCAGGACCGGGCGGCAGGATCAGCACCGCGCGAGGACGGGGCTCAGTCGTTCCCGGACCGGCGCTGAAGCGCACCCGCGCGGTGGCGAGCACCGCCTCGAGCCGCTGGACCGCGTCCTCCAGCTTGCCGGCCTCCGTCTGCGCCGGGTCCGCCGTGACCATCCGCTCGGCGGCCCGGGCGATCTCGCTGATCTCGGGGAAGCCGTACGAGCCGCCGGAGCCGGCCAGTCGGTGGAAACCGGTCCTGAGAGCCGGCAGGACCTTCTCCCCTTTCCGGAAGGCGTCGATATCGGATCGCAGCTCCGCGAATATCCTGGGCAGCTCGTCCAGATACTCCTGCTGGAGCTCCCGGTAGGCGTCGTCGTAGGCGTCGCTCATGAGTTCCTGAACCGCTCGAGGGCGAGGCGCGCGCCGGCCACGAAGGAAGCGGCGGTACTCCAGTGACCTCGCACCTCGGTTCCGTTCCGGGTGGCCAGGATCGCGCTCCGGTCGTCGACCACCAGGATGACCGGCATGCCCGGCCATCGGTGTCCGTTCGCCTCCACTTGGGCGACCGGTACGAAGCCCAGCGCTACCGGCCCGGTGGCGGCCAGGCTGAGCGGCACTCCCGCGGAATAGGGACGCCGGAGGGCCGGCACCAGCAGTGGATAGGCGTCAGGTGGCGCCAGGAAGCCGACCGACTGTGCCGCCCGGGCGACGTCGTGAGTGATGAGCTGGAGCAGGGCTCGGCTGGAAAGAATCTCCACCAGCGTTTCGGTGTCCGGCACCGACGCGGCCTCCAGCTCGCGGCTGAGCCGCTCCACGGCCTGTCCGTGGTCGTTGGAGATCCGGGCAATGAGGGCGGTCGGAGCCTCCGGGCGATAGCGCCGGGGGCGACCGCCATCCACCCGGGCCGCCCCCTTGGTGACCAACCCTTCCAGGGCGCTGTAGGCATTGGCCCGGGCCAGACCGGCCGCCCGGGCGATGGCGTATCCGGTTCCCGGCCCGCCGCTCAGGAGCACGCCGTAGATCAGACTCTCGGTCGGAGTGAACCCGAAGTGGGTGAGATTGATGGGCACGAGGCGTAGTATGTCATACTACGCTCGAGACGACAAGAGAGACTCAGGCGTGGTCCAGCGGCCAGCCCAGCAGCTTCGCGATGAGCGCCAGCCGGAAGGTAATGTCCACCTCGCGTCCCTCGGTGGTCTGGGCGTCGAGGTGGAGCGGGTAATAATGGTAGGTGATCCGGTTGAGCGCCTTGGGTTGCGACCGCAGGTTCTTGGGTCGCCACACACCCAGCTCGTCGCAATCCTTCAGCAGCCGGGCGAGCACCTTGGTGGCCACCGGGGCCCATTCCAGCGCCCCCATTCGCGCCAGCAGCTCGATGTAATGAAGCGCGAGCGGCGGATCCTTGGGGTAGCCCCTGGCATCGGCCTCGATCGGATCGCCCAGGAGCAGGTGCTGAGGCTTGATCGACCGCTTACCCACCTGAATAACGAATGCCTTTTTCGGCGCCGGCTGGGCCAGATAGTGCCCCAGCCGCTCGGTGAACCCGGCCCGCTCCCGCCGCAGGTTGGGCATCGCGGCGATCATCGCCACCGAGTACCAGCTCGGTGGGTGGGCCTCGGGGTGTAAGGCCATCACCTTTCCGGACTTCACGAACGGTTTCTCGGCGGTCGGACTGCGGAGGAACTGCGAGATCGAGCTGGCGATCTTGTGCCCCGCGCCCCGGAGTCGCGGATCCTCGGCGTAGCCGGCCTCCGCCAGGGCCGCCGATGCCGCCTCCCGGATGTTCTCCCGAGCCCACGCCATCGCCTCCACGTCGCTTTTCACCAGCCGCTGCAGCTCGAACAGAAGCGAAGGATCCTCGTCCCGGGACAGCAGGCGGAACAGCACCCGGTCGGCCAACTTGAAGGGACGGCCCGTGCGGGGCCACTCCAGCTGAAGCAGGCGCCGGTAGTTGGGGATGGTCCCGGTGTCCTTGATCCCCTGGGCCACCGAAGAGGCGAGCCCCAGGAGGTTTCCGCCCCAGGTCCCCGTGTCCTTCTGCTTCTTGACCACCGCCAGAGCGGTCTGGGACTCGCACACCGCCGCGTGGGCGGCCTCGTGGGCCTCCGGCGTCGCGTACCCGGCCGGGGCCAGCTCGGTCAGCGTGCGGTACCGGATCGAGGCCCCGGCGTTCTGGAGCAGCCAGGTCAGCGGAATCCGGTGCTGGTTCGGAAGTTCCAGGGGCGCTCCTGGGGGAGTGGGTGCGGAAACGGCGGCAAGATAGAGGGGAGCGGGAGGCGGCGGTAGGGCGCCAGCTGCCCAAGCCCGGCTAAGAGCCTGCCCGCTGCTGCCTTGCCAGGCCGGCGTCCCGGAACTCCGACCTGGCGTTCCATTGTGGCTGGGCTGGAGAGTTAGCTATCGACACCGCTGTCCTGACGGTGACGCGAAGCTGCTGCAGCGCGCCATCGTAGGTGAACCACGGCAGGATCTCGTCGCTGGGCTGGTGGTACCGCTCGGCGACGTACTCGTCCTTCTGCTCCCTCCCGTACCCCGCGGGCTTACCGACGAAGAGCGACCCGTTCTCCACCGATATTCCGGGGACGCCGGCACGGGCCAGCGGGAAGTGGTCCGACCGGAAGAAGGCGCCGCGGAGCAGCGCCTCTTCGTTAGTCGTGACCTTCAGCCTCTCCGCCGCCGCAGCTGACCCGAAGGCCGTGCCCAGCGTGGACTGATCGAGGCCAAGGGCGGAGACGTCCGAGGTCCGGCCGTAGAGGTTCATGACATCCAGGTTGAGGATCGCCGCGATGTCGCGAAGCGGGATTGGCGGCGCGTTGGCCAGCGCCTGAGAGCCGATCAGCCCCGATTCCTCGGCGGCGAAACCGACGAACAGGAGCGACCTTCCGGTGCGCACCCCACTCCGAACGAAAGCTTCGGCGGCGGTGAGCACCGCCGCCGTGCCGGAGGCATTGTCCTCCGCGCCATTGTAGATCGAATCGCCGTCGACCGCCGCCCCGATTCCGAAATGGTCGTAGTGGCCGCCGATCAGGACCGCTTCCCGGGCCAGGGTGCCCCGCCCGGGGAGCCGGCCCAGCACGTTGGCGGTTTCGGTTCTGCGAATCACGCTCCGCACCGCGCCCTCGAGGGTGACACCCAGCGGCACCGGCTTGAATCCGCTGCGGGCAGCGGCCGCGGTGAGCGCGGCCAGGTCCTTGCCCCCACTCTTGAACAGCCGAGCCGCGGTTTCCTGCTGGAGCCACCCGGCCGCGATCAGCGAGTCGGGCGGGCTCTCCAGGCGCACCTGCGGTCCGGTCCATCCAGAGAGCACCGTCGTCCACGGGTAGGTGGCGCTTTCGGTGGTATGGACCAGCAGCAGCCCGGCCGCGCCCTGCCGGCGTGCCTCCTCGACCTTGTAGGTCCACCGGCCGTAGTAAGTCAGGATCTTGCCCCGGAAGAGCGTGGAGTCCTGCAGCCCGGGATCGTTCACCAGCGCGAC
>JACCRH010000384.1 GCA_013813675.1 Gemmatimonadales bacterium | reverse complement strand
CACGCTCGCCTCCGTTCCCGGGCTCCAGGCGCGGGTGGCGGGGGCCCAATACCGTATCGGGGTGCTCGCGGGCCGGCCGCCGGCGCAGGTCGCCCGGGAGCTGGAGCCGGTCGCGGCCACGCCGCCGCTCCCCGCCACGGTGGCGGTGGCCGCGCCGGACTCCCTCATCCGGCGCCGCCCCGACGTCGCGGCCGCGGAACGGCGGGTCGCGGCGGAGCACGCCTTCGTCGGCGCGGCCAAGACGGAATACCTTCCCCGCCTCAACCTGGGCGGCAGCGCGGGCTTTTCCTCCTCCGACTTCGACGGCCTGGGTGGCGACGGCACCTTTCGCTACACGGTCGGCCCGGTCATCACCTGGCCGGCGCTCAACCTCGGCCGGGTGAAGGCGCGAGTGGACGCCTCGCGAGCGTTGGAAGCCGAAGCGCGGGCGCGGTACAACCAGACCGTGCTGCTGGCCTTGGAGGAAGTGGAGTCGGCGCTGGTGAGCTACCGGACGTCGCTGAGCCGGGTGGAGCGCTTCGACGATGCCGCCGAGGCGAGCGCGCGGGCAGCGGAGCTGGCCCGCCTTCGATTCACCGGCGGCGTCGCCGACTTCCTGCAGGTGCTCGACGCCGAGCGGACCCAGCTCGAGGCGGAGAACCAGCTCGCGCAGAGCCGCACCGAGGCGTCCACCGCCTACGCGTCGCTCTACAAGGCCCTCGGCGGAGAGCCGTCCCCGGCAGGCGAGCCTCGTTGAGACGGCGGCCGTCCGCGTAAGGGAACAGAGGCACGGAGGCCACGGAGGAAGAGAGGGCAACCGTTGGTGTGCTGTCACACTAGCTTTTCTCTGTGGCCTCCGTGCCTTTGTATTCACTCAAAGCATCGGAACCAGAGTGGGCATGACGCACTGCGACATCGCCCCGGGGCCATGCATGGCACGGGCCGTACACGACACCGAATACGGCTTCCCGGTCGACGGCGACGCGGCTCCTCGCGGCTGGTGCCGGAGATCAATCAGGCCGGCCTGTCCTGGCACACGATCCTCAGGAAGTGTGAAGCGTTCCGGCGGGCGTATGCGGCTTCGACCGGAGGTGGGTGGCCGGATACGATTCTCGGGACCGGCGGAGGCTCCTCGCCGGCGCGGGAATCTTGCGCAGCCGGCTCAAGCTCGAGGCGGCGATCCCCAACGCGTCGCCCATCCTCGAGCTCCGCGGGCGCCACGGGTCGTTCGCCGGATGGCGGGCGGAGCCCCACCCGCGACCAAGGAGGAGTGAGTGAAGCCCTTCAAGCGAACCTTCCGCTCGGCGGGGTGATCGTGCTGGGGCTCACGTGGAGGGCTGCGCTGTGCACAGCTGTATCCTCAACCAGCCCCCCATGGGCTCGAACGGGAAGCCTGGCGGGACGACTACAACCGGGTGCGACCCCATAGCAGCCTCGCCGATCGCACCCCGCAGGAGTTCATCCTGGCCCTGAAGGAGAGCAACCCGTCACCTTTTCACCCCGAGAACCAGACATAACCTCTGGTACAGCTTTGGGGGTCAGGTCAGGGCTACAACCTGTACTGCCGACCCACCATCACAAAGGCGTACCCGACTTCGCTATTCTATCCCTATAGCCTTCGGGCGCCTCGCCCCTTCCTGGCAGAGGCGGTGGAGGCCCGCGAGCGCGTGCGGCGGACGCCGCCGGTTCCTCAGTCCGCCCGGCGATGAGTTCTCCCGGTACGCTGGCCTATGACTTCGCGATCCTGCGCGTGGTGCCCCACGTACACCTGGGGGAGTTCACCTCGATCGGCGTCATCGTACACGCGCGCACGGTGGAGTTTCTGGGCATGCGCGCGCTGACCGATCCGGCTCGGCTCCGCGAGCGCTTCCCCGGCCTGGACCACGAGCTGCTCCTGCGCTACCTGCGGACCTTCGAAGGTATCTGCGCCGGCGATGCGGCCACGGGGCCGGTCGCGCTGGAGCCGCCCTCCGAGCGGTTCCATTGGCTGACCTCTCCCCGCTCCGACGTCCTTCAGACCTCACCCATTCACGAGGGACTCTGCGACGACCCGCCCATGGCGCTCGACGCGCTATTTCAGAGCTACGTGACCGACGCGGCCCGGGAGATCCCGCCAGTCGCTTGACTCTTCTTTGACGGGGATAAGAGACAAAGGCCCACCCCCCGAGCTAACGCGCCGCCAGATCCTGAAGGCCGGTATCAGGCTGCTTCCTCCCGCTTCCCCCTGCTTTTCGCATCCGTCGCATCTCCTCCTGCAGCGCTTGCCGCTCCTGGGCCATCTGTTTGGCGGTCGTGCGAACCAGGTTCTGTAGTCGGCGCACGTCCTGCTGGAAGCGCTGTCGCTCCTTGCGGGCCTTCACATCGAAGGCTCTGAGGCGTTCTTCCAGGCCCCTGATCTCATCGCCAGATTGACGCCGCGCCTCCGCCTTCTGTTTGGTCTCCGTTCCCCTACGCCAAGCGGCCTCCGGCATCATCGATGACCCATCGTTCGTCACGCGGGGACGTTCGCCCGCCGGCATCAGTCTTACTGATCCCTACTACGCGGCCGGCTATGTCCTGATCGGTCGAGGCGACGTCATGCCGGTAAGCACGCTGCGCGAACTCGGCGCGGCTCGCGTTGGGGTCGAGAAAGAATCGATCGTCGCCTACACCCTCCGCCAGCGGGGACACGCGGTGCACGTGCTCCCCAATGCGAGTGCGGTAATTCGGGCGGTGGCCGAGCGCCGCCTGGACTACGGATACCTCTGGGGTCCGCTCGCCGCCGGGCAGCTCCAAGATGAGCAGCATGTCATGCTGATCGAGCAGTTCGTGCCGGCGGACCGCTGGA
>JACCRH010000207.1 GCA_013813675.1 Gemmatimonadales bacterium | reverse complement strand
TCACCGTGCTCAGCGGGTCGGACAAGACCAACGTGATTCCGTCCGAGGCCAGCGCGGAGCTCGACGTGCGGCTCCTCCCCGACGAGCGGCCAGCCGACTTCGTGTGCGAGCTGCGCCGGGTGATCGCGGATTCCGCGGTGGAGATCACCCCGCTTCGCCCGGAGCGTCAGGCCACGACGTCACCGCTGGGCGGGCCGCTGATCGAAGCGATCCACGAGGTCGTAGAGACGATGGAGCCCGGCGCGCTCATCACCACACCGCTGTTGACCGGATACACCGACAGCTACTACTACCGTGCCATCGGTATCGGGGCCTATGGGGTGAGTCCGTTCCGGCTGAGCGAGGAGGACGCCCGCACCGTCCATGGCAACGACGAGCGGGTGACGGTGGAGAATCTTCGGTTCGGGGTGGAGTTCTTCTACCGGATCGTGGAGCGGGTGGCGCGGTGACCGTACGCCGATACGGTGCCGCCGAGCGTGTGTGTCACCCTGAACGAAGTGAAGGGGCCCATACCAAGCATGGCCTCCTTCGCTGCGCTCAGGATGACATGACTAATGACACACGAGCCCAGACCATCACTAATCCATCCTCCAGCTCCCTCCCAGCGCCCGGTACAACCCCACCACCGAGCTGAGCTCCAGCAACTGTGTCTGGCTCAATCCCAACTCCGCCGAAAAAAGCTGGCGTTGGGCGTCGAGCACCTCGAGGTAGCTCGACACTCCGCCCCGGTAGCGGATGTCGGCCAGCTCGGCGCCCTTGCGTAGCGCCACGACCTGGCTCTGCTGGGCCACCCGCTGATCGCGCGTGGTGCGGACCGCGACCAGGGCATCGCTCGCCTCCCGAAACGCCTGCAGCACGGTCTGCTCGAAGCGAAGCCGTGACTGCTCGGCGCGGGCGTCGGCGGTGCGGGCTGCATTGGCCAGCCGGCCGCCGGGGGAGGGGCCCAATTGAATGGAACGTTACTTATTTGTAGGAGAGTCGTGTCAGCGGCGCGCCGCGAGAATCAGGCAACCCCAGCCGGCGAGAAATGCGGCGCCGCCAAACGGGGTGATGGCGCCGAGCCAGCGCACGCCGGACAGGGCCATGGCGTAGAGACTTCCGGAGAAGAGCAGGGTCCCCACCAGGAAGAGCCATCCGGCGCGGACCGCCCAAGGGCCCGGCCAGCGAGTCACCGCCCAGGCTGCCGCGAGGAGACCGAGCGCGTGATACATCTGGTAGCGCGCTCCGGTCTCGAACACCGCCAGCAGCTCCGGTGGGAGCCTGGCCCTGAGCATGTGGGCTCCGAATGCGCCGGCCCCGACCGCGATCAGCCCGGACGTGGCGCCAAGGGCGAAGAGCAGGCGATCCATTGGTCTACTGCGCGACCGGCCGGGGGGCCGGCGGGGCGCGGCGGTCCGCCCATGCCGCGAACCCCGCGAGCAGGAGCAACCCGACGATGTCCGCTACGGCGATCGCCGTGACGCTCGGCGGTGGAGGCCCGAAGAAACTGAGGAGATAGATCGCCACCAGGATCAGCAGCAGGCAGGCGAGGCGTCCCGCCCGGACCGGATGGCGGCGCGACTGGAGACCGACGTAGATGGCGGCGCCGCCGGCGAGGGCTGCCAGCTCCAGGACCAGCGTGGCGGTGGGGTTGTTCCAGAGGCCCAGGCCGAGCTTGCGCGAGTCCTGGCCCCAGAGGGGCAGGTCGGGCGTGTGCACCACGACGTCGAGCAGAAAATGGGAGAGGATCGCGAGGCCCACCAGCGCGGCCGCCTGCCAGTGGCGGCTGGTGTCGCGCGTGGGCCAGGAGTAGTAGGCTGCCGCCCCGATCACCGCCCAGGCGATCATGCCGACGAGGCTGTGGGAGATCGGGTACTCCAGGAACTGGAGCGGCGTCACCGCGGTGTAGCCCGGGTCGATGCGAACCCGCTCCCAGCCCAGGAGCAGGAAGGCGCCCCAGAGCAGGTCCGCCAGTTGAACAGCCAGGAAGAGGGTGCCGAGTGAAAGCTTCGGTTCGGCGCGCTTCAGCGCGAAGGCGATGCCGTAGTGTCCGAGAAACATGGGAGTCTCCTCAGCGCCGTTCGCCGGCGAGCCATGAGCCGCCGTCGACCACGAAGATCGAGCCGGTAATCCAGTCGCCCGCCGGGCTCGCGAGGAAGGCCACCAGATGACCCACGTCCTCCGGCTTTCCCCACCGGCCCAGGGGGATCGCGCGGGTGGCGAATTCGTCCATGGCGGGCACGTCGGGCGCGCCGCCCGGCGGGGTGAAGGCCTTCTTCACTCCCTCGGTGGGAATGGGACCGGGCGCGATGGCATTGACCGTGATGCCGTCCCCGGCCCACTCCAGCGCCAGCGTCCGGGTGAGTGCGTCCACCCCGGCCTTGGCCGCGGTGGCGTGGGCCATCAGCGGCCAGCCGCGGTAGTGCAGGGTCATCGAGATGGAGACGATGCGGCCGCCCCCCTGCGCCTTCATGACGGGATACACCGCCTGGGAGCAGTAGAAGGTGCCGTAGAGATCGGTCTCCACCACTGCCCGCCACGCGTTGGGCGACAGCGTCGCCGATGGCGCGTAGAAGTTGCCGGCCGCGTTGTTCACCAGAAGGTCGATCCGCCCGTGCTCTCCGGCGACGCGCTCCACCATCCGAGCCACCGCCTCGGGCTCGCGGACGTTGGTCTCTACGGTCGTCACCCCGCCTCCTGCTCCGCGGAGCGCCTCGGCCGCCGCGGCGAGGTGCTCCGGCTTCCGACTGGCGATAGCCACGGTCGCCCCGGCGGCCGAAAGGCAGGCTGCGATGCCGAGCCCGATGCCGGTGCCACCACCGGTGACGAGCGCCACCTTCCCCGCGAGAAGGTCGGGCGGGAAGATGCGGGTCCCGTTCACCGGGAGACGAACGCCTCGAGTCGGCGGTGGAACTCCGCGCTCTGCAGCGCCTGGATCTGCGCCGCTCCCTCCGAGGCGAGCGCTTGCTCCAGCGCGCCCAGCTCCGGCGCGCGCACCAGCCGCTTGATGGCGCGCACGCTGGAGGGCGCCGCGGCGGCGATCGCTTTCGCCAGCGCGGAGACCGCCGCGTCGAACTCGGGCTCCTCCCGCACCTCGTCGACCAGACCGAGGGCCAAGGCCCGCGCCGCGCTCGCCGTCTCGCCGGCCATCAGGAAGCGGAGCGCCTGTCCCACGCCGAGGAGCCGGGGCAGGGTAAAGGTCGATCCACCATCGGGCACCAGCCCCACGCGGGCGAACGCGGAGGTGAAGGTCGCTCCCGATTCGGCCAGACGGATGTCGCATGCGAGAGCCAGGTCGAGGCCGAACCCCGCCGCTGCCCCCCGGATCTCGGCCACGACCGGCAGCGGACACCGCACGACCGCCAGGACGGCCGACTGGAAGTCGCCGAGCCCGCGCTGAAGGTCGCCGGTGGCAGGGAGTGGTCCCAGCGAGCGAAGCCAGTGGAGATCGAGGCCGGTGCAGAAGTGGCCCCCGGCGCCGCCCAGTACCACTACCTGGGCCGCGCCTCGCTCCTCGATCAGCTCCAGCTCGCGCACGATCGCCGTGGCGAGGTCGGGTGTCAGCGCGTTCCTCCGGGCCGGCCGGTTCAGCGTCAGCCGGTGGACCGACCCCTCCTCTCGCGACAACAGCTCCTCGGACATGGGACCTCTGGTGGGAGGGGCAGGGCACAACGCGTGTGTCATCCTGAGCGTAGCGAAGGAGCCGAAGCACGAGGTTCCGCTCCTTCGCTGCGCTCAGGATGACAGACTCCTGCGCTCAGCATAACACTCCGTCCCGTTCACTTCTTACGTTTCACTTTTCACGCTGTTCACGCCGTCCTGCTCACCTCCACCCTTCACACCTGGGGTCTCCACCGCCATCCCCATGACGTGATATCCGTTGTCCACGTAGACCACGCTGCCGGTGATCGCCGAGGCCAGGGGGCTGCAGAGGAATGCGGCGGCGTGTCCCACGTCCGTCGCCTGGATCGGACGGGGCAGGGGCGCGTTGGCGCTGGTGTACTCGATCATGGTGTGGATGAAGCCGATGGCCGTGGCGGCCCGCGAGGCCCAGGGGCCGGCGGAGATCGCGTTGACCCGCACTCCCCAGCGCCGACCGGCCTCGAATGCCAACGTCCGGGTGTCGGCCTCGAGCGCCGCTTTAGCCGACGACATCCCTCCGCCGTAGCCGGGAATGACCCGCTCGCCGGCGAGATAGGTGAGTGAGAGAAACGCGCCGTGCGGGCGCATGAGCGGCGACAGGCTCCGTACCAGCGCGATGTTGCTGTACGCGCTCACGCTCACCGCCGCCAGGTAGCCGGCGCGCGAGGTGTCCACCAGAGGCGACCTGACTTCGGGGCCGTTCGCCAGGCTGTGGACGACGATGTCCAGTGCGCCCTCGCCGAAGTCCTCGCGCACCCTCGCGGCCAGGCCCTCGACCGTGAAGTCGCCCTGTTCCTTGTACCGCTTGTTGTCCCGCACGTCCTGCGGCACATCCGCCAGGGTGTCCCAGGCCGCGTCGAGCGGATAGATCCGCTCGAACTCCAGCTTCCGGCCGTCCGACAGCTTGAGCGACTCGTCGATCTTGCCCCGGTCGAGCAGCTTGGTGAAAATGCCCAGCGCCGGGGGCCAACTGCCAAGGCAGATCGTGGCGCCGGCCTCGGCGAGCGACTTGGCGATCGCGAAGCCGAAGCCGCCATCATCCGACACGCCGGCGACGAGGGCACGGCTGCCGGTGAGGTCTATGGGAAGCATGGGGGGGAAGTATAGCCGGGCTGCGGGGCGGGTCGGCAGCCGGGTGGGGAGGATGTTTGGAATTGTCATCCTGAGCGAAGCGAAGGAGCATCCGCTGGGTCATGGCTCCTTCGCCTCGCTCAGGATGACAATTCTCGCTCAGGATG
>JACCRH010000366.1 GCA_013813675.1 Gemmatimonadales bacterium | reverse complement strand
CGACCTCGACCACGCAGACCCGGCAGGCGGTCACCGGGTGCAGGGTCTCCAGATAACAGAGGGTGGGGAGCGTGTTGCCCTGCTGCTGGCAAGCCTGAAAGATGGTGGTGCCTTCGGGAACCTGGGTCTTCTCACCGTCGATGGTCACCTCGACCGTGCGGCGAACCGGCGTCAACTGCACGAACCCGCTCATCGGCCTCCGGCTCCATTGAAGAGGTGGAGTCGTTTGACGGCGGACTCGACCGCGCTGTAGGCGGTCTGGCCCAATCCGCATATGGAAGCGTCTTTCATCGCCACTCCGATTTCCTCCAGCAACGCCAGGTCCCCGGGCACCCCGCCGCGCGCTTTCCCCGCCCCGATCCGGTGCAGCGCCTCCTCCTGGCGCACCGTGCCGACGCGGCACGGCACGCACTGGCCGCAGGACTCGTCGCGGAAGAACGCGGCGATACGCCGCAGAATGTCGAGCATGTCCACCGTGTCGTCGAACAGCATGATGACGCCGGAGCCGAGCGTCGCCTGGGCGGCGCGCGCGCCCTCGAAGGTGAGCGGCATGTCCAGCTCGTCGGGCCGGACGAAGACGCCCGCGGCGCCGCCCAGCAGCACCGCCTGGATGGTCCGGCCGCCGGTTACGCCGCCGGCCAAGTCGATCAACTGCCGGAGCGTGGCCCCGGACGTCACCTCGTACACCCCCGGACGGGCCACGTGGCCCGAGAGGCAGAACAGCCGCGTCCCGGTCGATCCCTCGGTGCCGATGGCGGCGTAGGCCGGGCCTCCGACACGGAGGATCTCGAGCACGTTGACCAGGGTTTCGACGTTGTTGATGACCGTAGGCTTGCCGAACACGCCGGACTGCACCGGGAATGGCGGCTTGTTCCGCGGCTCGCCCCGGAAGCCCTCGATCGAGTTGAAGATCGCGGTCTCTTCGCCGCAGATGTACGCCCCGCCGCCCTTGCGGATCTCGATGTCGAAGTCGAATCCCTGCCCCAGGATGTCGCCGCCGAGCAGCCCCCGGGCGCGCGCGGTGTCGATGGCGTGCTGCAGTCGCTCGTGCGCCAGCGGATACTCGCCCCGAAGATAGATAAAGCCCTGCTCGCACCCGGTGGCGTACGCGGCGATGGTCATCGCCTCGACCAGACTGAAGGGGTCCCCTTCCATCACCACCCGGTCCTTGAACGTCCCCGGCTCCGACTCGTCGGCGTTGCAGATCAGATAGTGCGGCCGGACCGGCTGCCGCGCGACGGCGTCCCACTTCCGTCCGGTGGGGAACGCGGCGCCGCCCCGCCCCATCAGCTTCGCGTCGGTCACCTCGCGGATGACCCCTTCCGGACCCAACTGCACCGCGCGCCGCAGCGCCTGATACCCGCCGTTCGCACGATAGTCGTCGAGGTTCGCCGGATCGGTCGTATCCACCCGGCGGAGCAGCCGGAGCGAAGGATCGCCGGCCTGGGGCAACCTGAGGCGCGGCTCGGTGGACGGCAGCAGGTCGCCGGCGAGCACCCGCGCGGCGGCCGCCGCCGTCAGGTGACCGAACAGCCGCTCGACCGGCCGCTCGCCGGCCACCGTCAGCAGCGCCGCCGGCGCCTGCTCACACAGGCCGAGGCACGGGCTTCGCAGCCAGACCGCGCCATCCTCCGGGATCTCGTGATGCTCGCCATCGGGACCGTGGTGGTAGGCCGGCCCCACCGTCCGCTCGAGCTGGGCGCAGAGCTCGGCGGCGCCCCGGCACCGGCAGGCGATGTCGTCGCAGACGTGGAGCACGCGCCGAGGCCGGGGTACCGTGGAGAGCAGCGCGTAGAACGTGGCGGTCCCGTAGGCGTCGGCCGGCGGCACGGTGAGCCGCTCGGAGATGTAGTTGAGCGCGCCCTCGCTGATCCACCCGACTCGCGATTGCACCGCGTGGAACGTCGGCAGGAGCAGGTGGCGCCGCCCCCGGGCGGCATGGCCGCCGGCGGCGGTGTGGGCATCGCGCGGTTGTCGCTCCCCACCGTCCCAGCCCGACGACGGCGGGCCGAGGAAGGCGTCGACGGCTTCGCGCTCCTCGGCTGTCGGTTCGGCGTCGAGCAGATGGAGATCCACCCTGGTGCGCTCCTTAGGCCGACGTGTCGGGGTCGCGCAAGGCGGCGACCCGGTCCGCTCGGGCCCCGGCGCGGACCGGCTCCACCCGCACGGCGCACGCCTTGAACTCGGCGGTCCCCGACTTGGGATCGGTGTAGTCCACCGTCAGGACGTTGGTCTTGACCTGATCCTGGAAATGCAGCGTCATGAACACCAGTCCCTCGCGCAACGACCGGTCGAGGTGGACCGGGGCGACGACGCTGCCGCGGCGTGAGGTGATCCGCACCGGGTCTCCCTCCATCAGGGCCAGCTGCTCGGCGTCTTCCGGCGACATGTCGAGCGTCTCGCCGCGCCGCAGCGGCGAGGTGTACCCGCCGGTCTGCACCCCGGTGTTGTAGGAGTCGAGCCGGCGGCCGGTGGTGAGCTGGAAGGGGTATTCCTCGTCCGGGCGCTCCAGCGGCGGATCGTGCTCGGTCACCGAGAAGGGCGCCGGCATGCCTTCCATGGGCTCCTTCCACAGTCGGCTGTGCAGGAAGAGCTCACCGGGGTGGGTTTCGTCGTAACACGGCCACTGCAGCCCGCCTTCCTTCTCCAGGCGGGCGTAGCTCATCCCCGCGAAGATCGGCGCCAGGCTCCGCACTTCGTTCCACACCTCTTCCGCGGTGGGCATGCCCCAGTCGTGGCCCAGGCGCTTGGCGAGCTGGCAGATGATCCACATGTCATCGCGGGCGTCGCCGGGGGGCTCAAGCGCCTTGCGCACCCGCTGCACCCGGCGCTCGCTGTTGGTCACCGTCCCCTCCGACTCGCACCAGCTCGACGAGGCCGGCAGCACCACGTGGGCGAACTCGGCGGTCCGGGTGAGGAAGATGTCCT
>JACCRH010000351.1 GCA_013813675.1 Gemmatimonadales bacterium | reverse complement strand
GCCATTAAACTCAACAAGCATAAGGAGATAGCGCCGGCCTGACTTACGACACCCTCCTCGTCTTCCGCTTCATGAAATCCATCAGGATGAACTGTCCCAGCGTCATCGTGTTGGTGAAGTACGCCTTGCCCTTGCAGATGGAGGCCACCTGCTTGACGAACTCCACGAGGCTCCGGTCGCGCGCGAGCATGAAGGTGTTGATCATGATTCCGCTGCGCCTGCAGTTGGAGACCTCGCGGTAGGTGGCCTGGAGAATCTGGGGGTCGAGACCCATCGAGTTCACGTAGATGCGGCCATCTGGCATGGTCAGCGCCGAGGGCTTGCCGTCGGTGATCATGATGATCTGGCGCATATCCTTCTTCTGCGCCAGGAGAATCCGGCGGGCCAGCTTGAGCCCCTCGGTCGTGTTGGTGTGGTAGGGACCGACCTGCGCCTGGGCCAGCGCGCTCAGCGGGATCTCCTCGGCCGAGTCGTGAAACAGCACCACCCGGAGACTGTCACCCGGAAACTGGGTCCGGATGAGGTGGGTGAGGGCGAGCGCCACCTTCTTGGCCGGAGTGAACCGGTCTTCGCCGTAGAGAATCATGGAGTGGGAGCAATCGAGCATCAGCACCGTCGCGGCCGACGAGCGGTATTCCGACTGGCTCACCATCAGATCCTGGTACTCGATGTTGATGGGGACGCCTAGCCCTTCGCGCGCGATCGCGTTGGTGAGGGTGGCCGGCACGTCGAGATTGAGGACGTCGCCGAACTCGTACGGCTTGCTCACGCCCTCGGCCTCGACACCGGTGGCGAGGTAGGGAGTGTCATGGGCCCCGAAGCTCGACTTGCCCACGCTGCCGAGCAGGCTCTTGAGCGTCTTGTAACCCAGGAAATCGATGCCCTTCTCGGTCAGGTTGAACTGCACCTGCTGTGCGGCGGAGTGGGCCTGGCCCCCGGTCCCGAACACCGACTGGTAGCCCTGGGGGACCTGGGGCGCCTGACCCACGTTGAGATAGCCCTCGTCGATCAGACGCTGGACGATCCGGTCGAGCAGCTCCCCCAGCTCTCGTTCGACCTGCTGGTCGCGCTCAGTGTCGCCGGTCGACTCGCCTCGAAGGACCTTCAGCATCTCGTTGGTCAGCTGACCCGAATCCATCAGCGCCTGCAGGATGGCCTGCCGAAGCGAGTCCAGCGACCGCTCGCCTTCGCCCCCTTCGTCGTGCCAGAACGAGGGCGATCCGCCGGCGAATCCCGACTGAAGCAGGAAGTCGCCCAACTGGTCGAGCAGCCCTTGCAGGTTGACCGCGTCGGCGAGCTCAGGGTGGTACTTCGAGTACGTGGTGAAGCGCATGATGTAGAGATAATGCGGCCGGGGGGTGTTGGCCAGAAGAGACTGTCACCCTGAGCGAAGTCGAAGGGGGCCATGCCAGCATGGTCTCCTTCGCTGCGCTCAGGGTGACAGTGACGTAACCCGCGACGGCAGGGCCGGCACCATTAGCTTGCGTCCGTGCTGACCCGTACCCCTTCCGTCTTCTCCGCGCTCCGCCATCGAGACTTCCGACTCTTCCTGGGCGGGCAACTGGTCTCGCAGTGCGGCACCTGGGTGCAGACCGTTGCGCAGGGGTGGCTGGTGCTGCAACTGACCGACTCCGCGCTCGCGGTGGGTCTGGTGACCGCGCTGGGCTCGCTGCCGATCCTGCTCTTCACCCTCTACGGGGGCGTGGTGGCGGACCGGGTGGACAAGCGGCGCTTCGTGCTCCTGCTCCAGAGCCTGATGCTGGTCGAGGCCCTCGCCCTCGCGGTGTTGACCCACCAGGGCTGGATCACCGTGCATCTGGTCATGGCACTGGCCTCCTTTTCCGGTCTGCTCACGGCGTTCGAGGTTCCCACCCGCCAGGCCCTGGTGAGCGAGATCGTCGGCCGAGAGGATCTGATGAACGCCGTGGCCCTCAACTCGAGCGCCTTCAACGTGGCGCGAGTTATCGGGCCCTCGATCGCGGGGGCGCTGATCGCCACTGTCGGGCTGGCGGCGTGCTTCTACCTCAACGCGGCGAGCTATCTGGCCGTGATCGTGGGCCTGCTGCTCATGCGAGTGCAACGCCCCGTGGCCCCTTCGAGAGCGCCGGCGTTCGGCGCGCTGAAGGAGGGGTTCGGCTACATCTTCGGCAATCCCTGGCCCCGGGCCCTGGTGACCATCATCGCCAGCTTCAGCATCTTCGGATACTCCTTCCTGCCGATGATGCCGGTGTTCGCCCGGGACGTGCTGGGCCTCGACGCCGACGGCTACGGCGCCATGGTGTCGGCCATCGGCCTGGGCGCGGCCGTCGGCGCGATTGGTATGGCGGCCGG
>JACCRH010000344.1 GCA_013813675.1 Gemmatimonadales bacterium | reverse complement strand
ACGCGATCGACGCCCGGCGGAACGTGCTGACCGTGCTCCCGTCACCCAACAGCGGACAGCTCACCACCGTGGGCCGGCTCGGCGCCCGCACCAGCAACTTCGTCGGGTTCGACATTCCGGGAGAGGTCCAGACCGGGGAGCGCTTCGGCTACGCGAGTCTGACGGACCCCAGCGGCCGCGGCGGTTCGGCCCTGTACAAGGTCGACCTGGACACCGGCGACGCGCGGCGGATCGGCGAGATCGGCAACCGGGCGCCGCTGGTCAGCATCGCGTTGGCGCCGTAACGGGCCGTAACCGGCATAATCGATTGAAAAGCGCTACTTCATCCTGACCCTGAGTGCAGCGAAGGGGAAGGATCTTGTTTGCCGGGCTCGAGCCATTGCCCAGCAGGATCCTTCGCTGCGCTCAGGATGAAATAGCGCTTTCCAATCGGGATGAAGTAGGCCGTAGCGCCAGGATACGATGGCCTGCCCGCGCCTGCATCGCTACGGAGCACTCGGGGTCCGATTGACTCACCACGCTACAGCGCTGACTCGAGCCGCGGCGCTAAGTCGTTTCACGACAACGCGAGTCAGCGTGGATCGCGGTGGTCCCCGCCTTGCCTTTGAGGAGGGCACAGGGATAACCCGTGACCACCAATCAGCGGAGGACCGATGCACGCTAAGCACTCTCCCATGCTCCGTCTCGGAGCACTGACCGCTTGCCTGCTGCTGGCCGGATGCAGCGACGACGACTCCACCGGGCCCGGCCCGGTCCAAGGCCGAACCATGTACGCCGTCGACAACTCCAACCAGTTGCGTGAGATCGATAGCGAGAACCCGGATGAGACCCGCAAGGAAACAGCCATCAGCGGCATGGCGGCGGGGGAGACGATGGTGGGCATCGACTTCAACGCCGTAGACGGCCAGCTCTATGGCGTCGGCAGCCTGGCGAACGTCTACACCGTCGATACCGCCACCGCCGGAGCGACGCTGGTCGGCGCGGGCGGCTTCGCGGCGCTGAGCGGGACCTTCTTCGGGGTCGACTTCAACCCGGTTCCTGACAAGCTCCGGCTCCACAGCGACGCCGGCCTCAATCTCCGGGTCGACCAACTGACCGGCCTCCTCCTGGCTACGGATACCGCGCTGGTCTACGCCGCCGCCGACGCCAATGCCGGCGCCACGGCCAACATCGTGGCCACGGCGTACACCAACAGCGTGGCCGGCGCGACCACCACGGTCCTCTTCGCCATCGACTCCGACCTGGACGTGCTGGTCACGCTGCCGAGCCCGAACAGCGGCCAGCTCACCACCGTGGGATCGCTCGGCGTGGGGACCAGCGAGTACGCGGCGCTCGACATTGCCGGTGATGATGGAACCGCGTATGCTGCCCTCACGACGGGCGCCGCGGGATCCGCCCTCTATACCATCGATCTGGCCAGCGGGCAGGCGACGCTGCTCGGGACGATCGGCGGGGAAGCGCTCGTCGGCCTCGCCGTGGCCCCGTAGGTCCGGATGCGCCCGGCGGTCGCCCCACCTGCGCAAGCCCGGCCGGCCCTCAGCGGCGTACCAGGGACGGGCCATCGGCTTAGGAGGGGTGGATTGCCGGAGCGCGAATGGTGGATCGCCGCCGTCCAGTTGTCGGACAGCTTCCATCAGGCGGTGAGTGCGCTTGCCGAAGAACTGAACGCCGGCGTGGTGGCGTGGAGACCCGATGACGGGGCCACGCTGCCCGCCGGCGCTGGCGTGCTCGTGATCATGGCAGGAGGCGCGGAGAGCGCGGGACTGGATCTGCTGGCCGAGCTGGGCCCGGGCGACGGCCCACGGTATCTGGTCGGGGCGCTTCCCGACCACCGGATCGCGGCGGCGGCGGTCCGGCGGGGGGCGGAAGACTACTTCGTTCTCCCGGCCGATCTCGGCCTGCTGCGGCGCGCGCTGGAGCGAGAGGCCCGGGAAGCTCGCCAGCGGGTCGAAGCCGGCCGCTTCGCGGACCTGGAGCGGAAGGCCAACGGCTTCGACAGCATTCTGGGTCGCAGCCCCATCCTGCGCCAGTCGCTCGGCCAGGCGGCGCGGGTCGCCACCCACCACGAAGCGGAGAGCGCGGCCGCGCAGGCGATCCGCCACGCCGAGGTGGTGGACGACGTGGCCCTGCGTGCGTTGACAGTGACCGGCCGGGCGGAGCTCCGGGTTCAGCAGGGGGAGATCGCATTTGCATATCAGGAGCTAGACCGGGCCGGGCGGCTGGCACGCGAGGCCGGCGACCCCCTCGGAGGCGCGGAGGTCATGCGGGTCAGGGCTCTGGCGGCGTTGAAGGAAGAGAACTATGAGCGGGCTGCCGCCGAGGCGGAGGCCGCCCGGGCGATCGCGCTGGAGCATCACAGCGCGCTGCTCGCGGCCGAATGCTCGGCGGCGGCGGCGCTGGCGTATCGGAGGTCGGGAGACGTCAGGCGAGCCGATGAGCACCTGACTGGGGCGCGGGCGGGGCTCCGGGAGCTCGGCGCGGTAAAGTTGGTCGAGCGGCTGGAGGAGGAGTGGGCGGAGCCA
>JACCRH010000333.1 GCA_013813675.1 Gemmatimonadales bacterium | reverse complement strand
GCTTCACCACCTTCGGCTTCACCTTCCGAGACCGCAGGTTGAGCATCTCCACCATGACCGAGAAGGCCATCGCGAAGTAGATGTATCCCTTCGGGATGTGCTGGTCGAACGACTCCGCGATCAGGGCCACGCCGATCAGGAGCAGGAAGCTCAGGGCGAGCATCTTGACCGTGGGGTGCCGGTCCACGAACTCGCTGATCCGTTTCGCGAACAGCATCATGAAGCCCACCGCCACGATCACCGCCGTCACCATCACCCCCAGCTCGTCCACCATCCCGACCGCGGTGATGACCGAATCGAGCGAGAAGACGATGTCCAGCAGCACGATCTGGATCAATACGCTGCGGAGCGACGGCGCCACCTTCGCCGACCCGTCGCCCTCCTCACCCTCCAGGCGCTCGTGGATCTCGTGCGTGCTCTTGGCCAGCAGGAAGAGCCCGCCGATCAGGAGGACCAGGTCCCGGCCGGAGATCTCCTGTCCCAGGACGGAGAAGAGCGGCGCCGTCAGCCGAATGATCCAGCTGAGCGAGAAGAGCAGCGCGATCCGCATCAGCATCGCCAGCAGGAGGCCGATATACCGGGCGCGGCCCTGCTGCTCGCGCGGCAGCTTGCCGGCGAGGATGGAGATGAAGACCACGTTGTCGATGCCGAGGACGATCTCGAGGACCGTCAGGGTGGCGAGACCCACCCAGGCCTGTGGGTCGCTGATCCAATCCATGGGTATTGGTGGTTGAGGGGACGCGGTCGCGGGAAAGGCGGGACGACAGGCCCGTCAGACGATGCGGGCGGTCACTTCGTGGATGCTGTTGTTTCCATAGCCCAGCTTGTTCCACTCGGCCCGCTCCGGCTGAGTGCGGCCCGCCATGTCGGTGGCGCGGGCGCGGAGGGTGACCTCGCCGGGCGAGTCGAAGCGCGCGATGAGCTCCCACCACTGCCAGCTATGACGCTTGCGCTCGCCCACCAGCCGGGCCTCGCGCCAGTCACCCTCGTTCACGCTCACCTCGACCTTGGCGATCGGCGCCGCGCCCGACCAGGCGAGGCCGCGCACCACCAGCTCGCCGGGGCCGGCCTCCTGGCCCGGCGCCGGCTCGGTGATGAGCGCGCGGACGCGCTGGAGGGTCACCGGCTCTCGCGTCTCCTTGCCGTTCCGGGTGAAGTAGTAGACGTACTTCTCGGTCTGGTAGTGCCCTTCGAACGGCTGGTCGGTCAGCTCGATCTCGGTGAGCCATTTGACCGACGCCACGCCGTACCATCCGGGGACGACCAGCCGGAGCGGGAAGCCGTGCTGGATGGGGAGCGGCTCGCCATTCATCGCGTAGGCCAGGATCGCATCGGAGTGCCGGGCCTGGTCCACCGTCAGGCTTCGCTCGAACCGGATCGGGCCGTGGGTGTTGTCCACCACGCCGCCGTCGGCGCCGCGGAAGCGCACCTCGCGCGCGCTGGAGCGCACTCCCGCGCGGTCGAGGATCTCGGACAGCGCGACCCCGCTCCACTCGGCGGTGCTCACCGCGCCGTGCTGCCAGCGCTCGCCGGGCACCGGCGGATCGAACAGCGTGCGCCCGTTGCCCGCGCACTCCAGCGTCACCACTTCAGCCTGCGAGCGCATGTTCTGCAGCTCGCGCAGGCTCACGCTGAGCGGCCGTTCGACCAGGCCGGTCACGCTGAGGCGGAAGCGGGAGGCATCGAGATTGGGGATCGGGAAATTGTTGCGCACGTAGAACCGCGCGGTCGGCATGAACACGCCGCCGACCAGCTCGGGGAGCGGCGTCTCGCAGTTGAGGGGGTGCGCCCGATGGACCACGAGGCCCGCGTCGATCGCGTGCTGGCAGACCTCCTCCGGGTCCAGCGCCGGGAGGCCGTCACTGAGGGGGAGGGGGGCGCTACAGCCGCCGCTCGCCACCACCCGGGCGCAGGTGGAGGCGGGATAGACGTCGAGGCTGCCGGCCATCTGGAACGGCTGAAGGAACTCGCGGAGCCGGGCCTCGTCAGTGGCCTCCGCGATCAGGAACATGGTATGCTCGCCCTGCACCACCGCTTCGCCCAGGATCTCCACTCCGTGCCGCCGGACGTTGGGACGGCTCAGGTGGTTCAGCAGCATGGCGCCCATGTAGGGGTCCTGAGCCGGGCAGCGCTCCCCGGAATGGTTGTGCCGGACCACAAACAGCGGCATCGATGTCCCTTCAAAACACGTGAGCCCCTGCCCCTAGGCGAGGAGGGTCAAGAGTAAGGCCCCGTCGAGTTGAAATCTATGCTGAGCCAGGCGTCATCCCTCGCTTCGTTCGGGATGACGCGACTCACAGCTCCCCCAGTATCCTCGCCTTCACCTGCTCGTACTCCGCGTCGTTGAGCAGCCCCTGGTCGAACATCTCCTTGGCCCGCTGGAGCCGGGCCTGGGGTGAGCGCGGCGCGTCCTCGCCTCCGGCGGCAGCCATGCCCGTCATGCCGCCGAGATGGACGCCACCGGATTTGGCCCGCAGCTCCTCCAGCTCCCGCACCCGACGCTTTTCCCGCCAGGCCTGTTCCTGGAACTGGCAGGCCCGATAGACCTCCTGCGCCTGGTCCTTCCGCAGCCCGATGAAGCTCAGGGCTCGCGTCGCACCGCCCGCTCCCGCGAGGTCGTTGCTCTGATCGGCCGTGACGGTGAGCGTCGCTCCGAAGACGCCGACCTGGAGCTGCGCCTCGCGAAGGTCCTGCCACCGGACGTCCTGCACGGTGTATCCGCTCACCAGGCCGCGCTGCAACGCGATCAGGCGCCCGCTGGTCGCGCTGAGCACCAGCCGGCGATGAGTGAGGGCGAAGAGCCGCCGCTGGACGGCGGTGCTCTCCAGCCGTTCGCCGGGAATGAGCAGCGAGCGGATGGCGTCGAGGCCAGGCGAGCCCTCGGCCGGCTCGGCGGGGGTGGCATCCATAGGGCTCCTTTGAGCGTTGCCGCAGGTCGGTGCCGCCAGAGACAGCGGAAGGATATCGCCCGCCCCGACCCGGAGCCAGACGAGTCAGAGGCTGCCGGCCGGCCAGCAGCTTGCCCGGGGGTAGATCGCC
>JACCRH010000326.1 GCA_013813675.1 Gemmatimonadales bacterium | reverse complement strand
GGTCGTAATAGATCTTGCCGCTGCACAGCAGCACCCGCGACATCCTGGCCGCGCCGTCCCCGCTCGCCGGATCGTCGAGCACCGGCCGCCAGGCTCCGCCGGCCAGATCCTCCAGCTTCGAGTTGGCCTGCGGCAGGCGCAGCAGGCTCTTCGGCGTCATGATCACCAGCGGCCGCTGGCGGGTGCGCCTTGCCTGGCGGCGCAGCAGGTGAAAGTACTGCGCCGGTGTCGTCGGATTGGCGACGCGGATGTTGCCCTCGGCCGCGAGTTGAAGGAAGCGCTCCAGCCGCGCGCTCGAATGCTCGGGACCCTGCCCCTCGTACCCATGCGGCAGGAGCAGGGTGAGCCGGGTCGTGAGGCCCCACTTGGAGAGCCCCGCCGAGAGGAACTGGTCCACGATGACCTGGGCGCCGTTGATGAAGTCGCCGAACTGCGCTTCCCAGAGTACCAGCACTTCTGGAGCGGCCGCGCTGTACCCGTACTCGAAGCCCAGGGTCGCGAGCTCGGACAGCGGGCTGTTGTGCAGTTCCAGCGGCGCGAGCGCGCCGGGGAGCTTCTGGATCGGCGCCCAGGCCTGTCCGGTGGTCGCGTCGTGCAGCACCAGGTGCCGCTGGCTGAAGGTTCCCCGCTCGGTGTCCTGTCCGGTGAGCCGGAGCGGCACCCCTTCGGTCAGCAGCGAGGCGAGCGCGAGGACTTCGGCGTGGGCCCAGTCGACCGCACCATCGCTCAGGGCGGCCCGGCGCCGCTCGAGCTGCTTCCGGAGCTTTGGATGGACGGTGAAGCCCTCGGGCCAGGAGAGGAGCTGCTCGTTGAGGGAGGTGATGAACTCAGGCGCGAGCGCGGTTTCCACTTCCTGGCCCGCGCCGCCGAGTCGCACCTCGCGCTCCTTGGTGACGGTGCGCCCGGTGCTGGCCTTGAAGGCCTGCTGGATATCCACCAGCCGCTGGTACGCCTGCTCGGCCTCCTGCTCGCTCTCGTCCTGGGTGAGGACCCCGGCCTCGATCAGGCTCCCCGCGTAGCGCTCCCGCACCGTCGGCAGGGCACGGATCCGCTCGTACATCACCGGTTGGGTGTACGCCGGCTCGTCCCCCTCGTTGTGGCCGTAGCGCCGGTATCCGACGAGGTCGATCAGCACGTCCTGGTGGAACCGGTCGCGGTACGCCATCGCCAGCCGGGCCGCGGCCAGCGAGGCCTCGGGGTCGTCCGCGTTGACGTGGATGATCGGGATGTCGAATCCCTTGGCGAGATCGGACGCGTAGCGGGTGGAGCGCGCGTCTTCCATGTCGGTGGTGAAGCCGACCTGGTTGTTGGTGATGATATGCAGCGTCCCGCCGGTGCGGTATCCCTTGAGCGCGCCGAGGTTGAGCGTCTCGGCCACGACGCCCTGGCCCGCGAATGCCGCGTCGCCGTGAATCGCCACCGGGAGCGCCGCGCTGGGGTCGTGGTGCGCGTCGCGGCCTCGACGCTGGGTCTGCTTCGCGCGCGCTCGCCCGTCCACCACCGGCGAGACGAACTCCAGGTGGCTCGGGGTGGGCGAGAGCGAGACCGTGATCGCCGTGCCCTTGGCGGTCACGTACGCCCCTTCGGCGCCGTGGTGATACTTGACGTCGCCGGTCCCGCCTTCGGGCGTGAGCTGCCCGCCCTCGACCTGCCGGCCGCCTTCGAACTCGGCGAAGATCGTCTCGTACGGCCGCCCGATGGTGTGGGCCAGGACGTTGAGCCGGCCCCGGTGGGCCATGCCGATGACCACGTCCCGCGCGCCCGACTCGGCGGCCCGCTCGATGGTGAGATCGAGCATCGGCACCAGCATGTCCACGCCCTCGATCGAGAAGCGCTTCTGACCGAGGTAGGCCTTGTGGAGGAACTTCTCCAGCGCCTCCACCTCGGTGAGGCGGCGGAGCAGGGCACGTTGCTCGGCGGCGGGGAGCGGTTGGCGGTACGCGCCGGACTCGATCTTCTCCCGGAGCCAGACGCGCTCCTCGTGGGTCGCGATGTGCTCGATCTCGTAGGCCATCGTGCCGCAGTAGGTGGCCTGGAGATGGGGCACCGACTCGGCCAGCGTCCGACCGGGCACCGCGATCCGCAGCACCTTCGAAGGGATCGCGGCCATGACATCGGGCGTGAGCCCGAGCGGGCCGGGGTCGAGCGCCGGATCGCCGATCGGCGGCGTGCCGAGCGGATCGAGCTGGGCGGCCAGGTGGCCGTGCATCCGGAATGCCTTGATCAGCGCCATCGCGGCGGCCACGTGGTAGAGCATCTCGGGCGTGACCGGCCCCGCCGCCTCCTCGCGCTTGGTCGCCGGCGCCGCCTTGACCAGCTGATAGCTGATTGCCGACAGCTGCAAGCTCTCTTCGATCAGCTCGTAGAAACCCTCGTCCCCCTGCAGCAGATGCTCGACCGCCCCCAGGAACGCCCCCGACTCCGCCCCCTGGATGACGCGGTGGTCGTAAGTGCTGGTGACCGTCATGACCTTGCTGATCCCGAACTCCCGGAGCCGCTCCTCCGCCACGCCGGAGAACTCTGCGGGATACCCGATGGCGCCTACGGCGATGATGCTGCCCTGACCCGCCATGAGCCGCGGCACCGAGGCGACCGTGCCGAGGCCGCCGGGATTGGTGAGCGACATCGTGGCGCCGGTGAAGTCGTCGGGCATGAGCCGGTTGGTACGCGCCTTCTCGACCAGGCCCTCGTAGGCGGCGTGAAACGCGGCGAAATCCATGGTCTCGGCGCGCTTGATCACCGGCACCACCAGTCCGCGGCTCCCATCCTTCCGCTGCACGTCCACCGCCAGGCCCAGGGCGATGCCCTCGGGCTGCACCCGATGCGGAGCGCCGCCGTGCATCAGGAGCGTGTGCCCCATCACCGGGTGTTTCTTGGCTGCCTGCACCAGCGCGTAGGCGATCAGGTGGGTGAAGGAGACTTTGTCGCGCCGGCCGCCGGCCTGGAGCGCGGCGTTGATCCGCCGGCGCCGCTCCTCCAGCGCGCCCACCGGCACCACCCGGAACGTGGTCGCGGTCGGTACCGTGAGGCTCTGCTCCATGTTGGCGACGAGCTTGGCGGCGGGACCTTTGATGAGAGTGACGCCGGCAGGGAGCGGGGCGTCGGCCGCGCGGGTCGGCGGAGGGGCGGAAGGTTCGCGCGTTGGGGCCGACGCCGGCTTGGTCACGACGGCGTGCCCCCCCGCTCCGTTCGGGCTGGGTCCTTCACCCACCACGCCGCTCTCGAAGAGTCGGCGCCACTCCGGCCCCACGGCCGCGGGGTCCCGAAGGAACTCCTCGTACATGGCCTGGGCGAATCCGGCGTTGGCCGTCTCGAACACGTTGGGGTCCACGAAGCTCACCGTCTGACGAAGTGGGACACGCCGATGGCGGGCTCCGTGCGCCGGAGCCCGCCACCAAGCATGGAGAGGCAGGTGTAAGATAGCGGCCCTCCCCGCAGCTTGCAGCGGCCCTCGCCACGCCCTTCTTGCACCTTCAATCGAAAGTGATAGTCTCCTGGGAGACTCACTCAGGTCCCGGCGGCTCCGAACAGGGCCGGAAACCCAGTCGGAGGGTGCCATGCGCAACTGGATGGGAAGCGGAAGGTTGATGGGCGGCGCGGCCGCGGCCGCGATGGCCCTGGCGTGCGGCGGTGACAGCGGCGGCAACGACCCGCCTCCAGACGATCCGGTGGTGGTGGCGCGCACCACGATCGGCAGCGGCAACGGGCAGACCGGCTTGCCCGGGGATCTGCTCCCGGAGCCACTTCGGGTCGTGATCACCAAGGCCTCCGAGCCCCAGGCCGGGGTGGTTGTGACCTGGGCGACGCCCGACGGCGGCCTGCTCGCCCCACCCACCTCCAATACCGATGCGGACGGCATCGCGGGGACCATCTGGGAGCTCGGCCCGGATCCAGGTACCCAGACCGCCACCGCCACAGTGGCCGGCGCGACTGGCTCGCCGGTCAGCTTCACCGCGACGGCGGAGGACGATACGCCGCCGCCTCCGCCGGCGTCAGCCACCATCCAGGTTCTGGGCCCCGACGGAGGAAACCGTTTCAGCCCGGCGACGGTGACGATCGAGGCAGGCCAGACGGTCGCCTGGGTCTGGCCATCCACCGCCCAGAATCACAACGTCTTACCCGATGGCACTCAGCCGACCAGTAGCGGGGCCCCGGCGGACGGTCCGAAGGAGTATCGGTTCACCTTCACCACCGCCGGCACCTACGCGTTCCACTGCGGCGTCCACGGCGGACCCGACGGTGTCGGCATGTCGGGGACGGTGGTGGTCCAGCCCTAGAGCGAGCGCCGCACCCGCTCCCCCAGTCCCCGCAGGGGTGTCGAGGTTCTCCCCGCAGCCGCGCCACGCTCATCGGCGGGCGAACTCGACGTAGCGGGCGGCCTCCGCCGCGATCCGCGCCTCGTCCCAGCCGCGCTCCCGTCCCATGATCTCGGCCACTTTGGTCGCGGCGCCGATCCCGCGCCCGGCGTGCTCGAAGTACAGGTGCAGTCGCCGGACCATGACGTCCTCGACCGTCTGGGCCAGCT
>JACCRH010000303.1 GCA_013813675.1 Gemmatimonadales bacterium | reverse complement strand
GGCTTTTTCCTTACTCGTTTCGCGGGTGTCGCCATGTCTGGAGTGTAATCTCCGGTCTCACCATCGGGTCAATTCCGGGAACAGCAAAAAAGGGGTGGCGGCTGGCCGGCGCAAGGGCATGGTCACCTAAGTCATTACAGGATAGCGGCTTAGTTCTAGAGCCCCGGCCGTGTCATCCGGAGCGTAGCGAAGGAGCCATGACCCAGCCTCCGGCTCCTTCGCTAGGTTCAGGATGACACCTGGTTGCCGGCGAGTACCCGTCCCTGGAGGCCCCACCTCACCACCCACCGTGGGTCCGCGCCAGCTCCACCACCCCCGCGGCGACCTGCTCCGTCCCTCGCTCCGCCGCCACCTCAAAATCAGCCAGCTTGTAAAACGGTTCCCGGGACTCGAGCAGCTTCCGCATCCGCTCGACCGGGTCCGCGCCCTCCAGCAGAGGCCGGACCTCTCCCTGTTCGGTGCGCTTGGCAGCGGTGCTTGGCAGGCAACGCAGGTAGATGAGCAGGGCAAACTCGCGAGCCCCGTGCATGTGGCCCGGCTCCGCCGCCCACCCGCCACCCGGCACGATCACCGCCGGCTCCTCGGCCGCCACCGCGGCGAGCACCGCCTTCTGCTCCATCTCGCGAAAGCGTGGCTCGCCCACCATTCCGAAGATCTGCTCGATCGGCATCCCCATCTCCCGCACCAGCAGCGAGTCGATGTCGAAGAGGGGGGCACCGAGGTCTTCCGACACCTGCCGGCCGACGGTGCTCTTCCCGCTGCCGGGCAGCCCGACCAGGATCAGGTGGCGGGGCATCAGCATGGCCCGGTTGCGCCACGGGCCTCGGTCCAGCGGCCGCCCAGGGACCCCACGTAGCCCTGATAGTTCCGCCGCATCTCGCCCAGTGAGTCGCCGCCGAACTTTTCCAGCATCGCGTCGGCCAGTGCGAGCGCCACCATCGCCTCGGCGATCACGCCGAGCGCTGGCACGGCGGTGACGTCGGACCGCTCGCTCTGGGCATTGGCCGGTGCTCCGGAGGAGAGATCCACCGTCGGGAGCGGCGCCATCAGGGTCGAGATCGGCTTCATCGCCACCCGCACGACCACTGGCTCTCCAGTGGTGATTCCCCCCTCGAGTCCGCCGGCGTTGTTGCTGCTCCGGCGGAACCCTCCGCGGCGGTCGCCCGCAACCGGCGGGAGCGAGGCCGGCTCGGCCCGGTTGATCGGGTCGTGGACCTCCGAGCCCGGGCGGCGCGCGGCGGCGAACCCCATCCCGATCTCCACCCCTTTCACCGCCGGGATGGACATGAGGAGGCCGGCCAGCCGGCCGTCGAGCTTGCGGTCCCAGCTCACGTGACTCCCCAGACCTACGACTACGCCGCGGGCAACTACTTCCACTTCGCCGCCCAACGTGTCGCCGGCCTTCTTGGCCTCATCGATCCGGCGCACGATCTCCGGCTCGACCGAGGAGTCGAGCACCCGCACCTCGGATCGGTCGGCGGCGTCGTTCAAGGGGGCCGGAAGCTGAGCGGGACGCGCGGCGAGGACCCCGCCCAGGGAGACGACGTGGCTGCCGATCTCGACCCCGAACTCATCGAGCAGCCGCTTGGCCAGGGCGCCGGCGGCCACTCGAGCCGCCGTCTCGCGCGCGCTGGCGCGCTCCAGGATGTCGCGGGCGTCGATCCGGTCGTACTTGAGAACGCCGGCCAGATCGGCGTGGCCGGGGCGCGGGCGGGAGACTCGGCGGCGGCGGAGCTCGCCCGGCTCCGCCGCCTCGTGGGCCATCACGTCCTCCCAGTTGGCCCAGTCGCGGTTGGCGATGAGCATCGCCACCGGCGAGCCGAGGGTCTCGCCCGCGCGCACGCCGGAGAGCCAGTCGATCCGGTCGCGCTCGATCTTCATGCGGGCACCGCGGCCGTAGCCCTGCATCCGCCGCGCGAGGTCGCGGTCCACCGCCTCGGCCGCAACCGGCAGTCCCGCCGGCAGGCCTTCGACGATGGTGACGAAGGCCTTCCCATGGGACTCACCGGCCGTGGTGAAGCGGAGGTGCATGGTGCCTCGTGGGAGGGAGGCGGAACGGCGGAACGACGGAACGGCGGAAGGATAACTATTCCGCCGTTCCGTCGTTCCGTCCCCTCGCTGTGGCTCGGGGCAGGCTGTCCGCCCTTTGGCCCATCGGGGCCGGCGGTTTACTCCGTGGACATCCCGTCGTCCGTGATCCTCGGCGTCACCAGGATGATCAGGTCGCGCCGGCTCTCCTCTTCCTTGGAGAAGCTGAACAGCTTGCCCACGATCGGAAGTCCGGAGAGCAGGGGAATACCCGACCGGGTCTTGTTGACCTCGGTGACGGTAAGTCCGCCGATAACCGCGGTCTCGCCGTCGTTCACCAGGAGCTGGTTGTCGGCCTTCTGCTTGGCGAAGACGTAGCCCAGGTCGGTCTCGGCCAGAATCTGAATCGCCGAGCGCTCCGTGTGGAGCTTCATCAGGATCTGCCGGTTGTTGGTGACGTGCGGGGTGACCGTTAGACGGATACCAGTCTCCTTGAACGTCACGTTGGCACGCGCCGCCCCGCCGGCACCGGTGCCGGACGACGCGTCGATCACGCGGACCGGGGTCTCCTGACCGACGAGGATGTCGGCCTGGCGGTTATCCAGCGTCGAGATGACCGGCTCAGCCTGGATATCGGCGAGCTGGGAAGTCTCCAGCGCGCTGAGGAACGTGGTGAGCGAGAAGCCGCCGATGCTGGTGGAGTAGATCAGGTCCAGCGCGCTGCCGGTGATGCTGGCGTCGGCGTTGCCGACCGCGGCCACGCTGTTGCCGCCCAGGTTGACGACGTTCACGTTCCGATCGAACGGATTGCCGTCGGCCGGGTTCCGGCGCTGCACCAGCTTGTTGAAGAACTGGTTCCGGTCGCCCAGGTCGTACTTGATGCCCAGCTGCTCGATGTCGGTCCGGTCCACGAAAATGATCTTGGCCTGGATCGAGAGCTGCGGCGTCCGGATGTCCAGCCCGCGGACGAAGTCGGCGACGTTCGCCACCCGGGTGCGGGTGTCGGTGATGATCAGGCTGTTGGAGCCGGTGTCGGCCACCACCCGGCCGCGGCCCTTGGTCAGGATGCTCTCGACCGTCTTCTCCAGCGAGACGGCGTGGGCGTAGTTGATCCGGACGATGCTGGTCTCCAGCGGCTCGAGCGAGTCGAGCGCGGAGAGCACGCCCGGGGCATCCACCCGGATGATCCCGCCCGACATCTCCTGGGCGGAGAGGCCCTGGCTCGCCAGGATCGCCTGGAACGCCGTCGGCCAGGGCTGATTCTTCACCTCCGCGGTGACCTCGCCCTTGACGTCCTTGCCGATGATGATGGTGCGGCCGCTGAAGGCCGCGAATCCGGCCACCACGTCGGCGATGGTGGCGCGGTCCCAGGTGACGGTGATCCGGGGCTCCTCGCGGCCCGCCGACACCGCGCGGGCGCGGGCCAGCGACGGCGAGACCACGGGCGTGGCGGCCAGCTCAGCGTGGGCCTCGACCGACGACCAGGCCTGAAAGCCCTGATCGGCGCCGAACGTGATCTTGATCGACGCGCCCTGGCGAACCACTTCGTAGGCCTTGGCGGAGTCGAGGTCGATCACGATCCGGACCACGTCGGGCCGGAACTGGGAGTAGCGGAGGTTGAGCACGCCACCCCGCTTTACCCCGTCGTACACCGCCGGAGCGGCGTCGCTCAGCTTGGCACCGACCACGTCGAGCACCAGCCGGTCGGGAGAAGCGAGGACGAAGTCGCGCACGTCCACCGCGCCGCGGACGGCGATCACCACTTCCGCCTTGCCGGCGGAAGGCGCCAGGCTGACCGCCGTGACCTCCCCGTTGCCGGGACCTTCGGCCCGCACGGGAGTCGCTCCAAGCCCTATCGCCGCAGCCCCGAGCAACAGCGAGGGGAACAGCGAGGGGAGGATCTTGCGATACAATCCGGTCATGGCGTCTCGACCTCCTGCTTCCGCAGCGAGAGAGTTTCCTGGCGTTCGAACCCGAAATCGCGAATGGTGAACACGGCATCGCGCGGCCGGATCTGTACCAGCCTTGCGCGTCCCAGCTGGTCACCGACCCGCATCTTGTGACGCTTGGCGGTGGCCTTCTCCCGCAGCACGACGACGCTGTTGCCGGTGCTGCGGAGATCCTGATACACCCCGACGAGATCCAGGTCGGCGATCTGGGGCCCCGTCGAGGAGCCGTTGATGAGCGACGCGAACGGATCCCGGGCCCCGCCGGCGTACGCGAAGGTTTCGCGCATCACCTCGATCTCGCGGGCCTTCTGGATCGAGTCCGCCAGCGCGGCCTCGGCCACCGTGACGGTGTCGGACCGGACGCTGTCCGCGCCTGGCGTGGTGGCGGCCAGCGTGCTGCTGGCTCCGGTGTCCGGCGCCGCGGCCGGTGCTACGACCGGGCGCACCTGCCGGAGACTGTCGTTGTGCGCTCGCAGCGCGGCCAACTGCGCTTCGGCCGCCTGCGCTTCCGTCGCGTCTCCGGACGGCGAGCAGCCGGCCAGAGCGGTGAGCAGGGCGAACCCGAGCAGAGCGTTACGAGCCACTGGCCTGTCCCTCCGGGGTGGGAGACTTGACGAACGTGCGGACCTGGAACCTGGCTTCCAGGAGGGCGCCGGTGGTGTCACCCAGGGCCTTGGCGGAGCTCGTGTTGGCCTGGTCGAGCATCAGGTCGTAGGGCACGATGATCCGCTGCAGGCTGGCGACGTCCGCGAGAAACTGGCCGATTTGATCGTAGCGCCCGATGACCGACATGTTGTACTTGTAGGTATCGAACGGCCCCGGACCCGGCTCCACCGGCATCGGCACCACCTGGGACAGCGTGACGCCGCGGATCTTGCCCCGACTGGAGATGTCGTCGAGCAGGTTGGGGACCTCGTTGCGCTCGGGCACCAGCCGGCGCAGCAGCGACAGGCTCCCGCGATAGGTGTCCAGCCGCTTGCGCAGGTCTTCCACCGTGCCGCGGGCCAACTCGCGCTTGGCGCTGTCGGTGGCGGCCTGGAGCTGGCTGATGGTGTCGCGCATCGCGACCACGCGCTCCTCGCGCGCGGCGAGCCCGCTCAGGCCGGCGCTCTCGATGACCGTGCCGGTGTAGGCGATGTAGCCGGTCAGACCGGCCAGCATGATCACCAGCAGCGGGGTGGCCTTCTGCGAAGACGTTGCCATGGCCTACCTCACCGACTCGCTGAGGGGAACCGTCCGGATGTACGCCGAATCAGCCTGGCGATACGTGGCCCGGATGGTGAACGCGGTCACCGGACGCTCCTTCTCCACCACCGTCTGGGCGGAGACCGGCGTGACGTCGGTGATCCAGGGGGAGGCCTCCAGCTGGCGGAGGAACCGGGTATAGGCCTGGATGTCCACCGTGCGGCCGTTGACGTTGAAGACCGTCGACGGGCTCACGAACGGCTCGTCCGCCGTCGAGTCGGCCTTGGCGTCCGCGGGCTGCGCCGGCGCCACCGGCGCCACGGCCGGAGCGGCGTGGCCCATGTCCACCAGCCAGGTGTAGGCCGGGAGCGCCTTGGTCACTTCATCGAGCAGGTGGGGCCAGACATAGCGGTCGCCGTCCACCGTGCGGATGACGCCGATCTGCGCGACCAGCGAGTCACGGATGGTTTCCTGGTGGCGCTTTTCGACCAGGAACGCCTTGAAGCGCTTCTGCTCGGCGCGGGTCTCCTCCAACCGGGGCTCCAGAGCGTTCAGCTCGCTGGTGGTGCCCACCACCACGTAGCCCAGCCAGCCCAGCACGCCCACCCAGCTCACCACCGAGGCGAGCAGGAGCGGGTCCTTTATTTTGGTGCCCAAGCCGCGCGCACCTTCCAGCACTCCCTGGAGGGGCGACCGCGCCCGCTTGCGCTTCAGGTCGGGACGAAGATTGACGGTAATCATCGGGTATCGGGTCCGTTGGTCGGGGTCACGCCGCGCTGCGAAGCGCGAGGCCGATCGGGAGCATCAGCAAGGGCGCCACTTCGTCCACCGGCATGGTATCGAACACGCCGTCGGCCACCTGGAGCTTTTCGATGGGGTTGGCCAGCTGCACCGGGATGCGGAGCCGGTCGGACAGCACCTTGTTGAGCCGCGGGATGCGGGCGCCGCCGCCGGTGGTGAAGATCCGGGAGATCCCGCCAGCCGATCGGCTGGCCGACTGGAGAAAGGCGGCCGCGCGCTCGATGCCCACGGCGAGCTCCTCGCCCCGGCCCTCGAGCAGGGGATCGAGCGCGTCGCTCGAGGTGGTGCCGCGAAGCAGGCGGTCGGCGTCGTCGGCCGAGAGCCCGCGCTCGCGCTGCAGGTCTTCCTTGAACCGGCGGGTGCCGATCGGGATGTCGCGGGTGAGGACCGGGACGCCGTCGTCCAGGATGTTGATGTTGGTGGTCTCGTGACCGATGTTGACCAGCCCGACCACGCCGACCATCGCCTCGGGATAGTTGATCTCGAAGGCGTTGTGCAGCGCGAAGGCCTCCACGTCGATCACGCTGGCGTCGAGCCCGACATCGGCGAGCAGGGCGACCTTGTGCTCGATCAACTCGCGCTTGGCCGCGACCATGAGCACGGTCATCTGCAGGCCTTCGTGGTCCGGATCCAGGATCTGGAAGTCGAGCTCGACGTTGTCCATGTCGAACGGCACGTGCTGCTCCGCTTCCCAGCGGATCACTTCGCGCGCCTCGGCTTCCTTCATCCGGTCCATGTTGATCTTCTTGATGATCACGTCGCGACCACCCACGGCGACCACGACCTTCTTGGTCTTGATCCCGGCGGACGCCATGAGGGTCTTGATGGCCTCGGCCACGATGCCCGGGTCCATGACCTCGCCCTCGACGATGGCGTCGTTCACCACGGAGGTGAACGCCACTTTGGTCAGGACCGGCCCGCCCGAGGCGTGTGAAATGGCGACGAGCTTGATCAGGCCGCTCCCGATATCGAGACCGACCGTCGTCGCGTTGCGCCCGAAGAGTCCCATACGTGTCCGCTTGTTGAGGGGTCCCGAAGCCAAGGCGTGAGTGTAGCCTGCCTGGTTGAGGGCAACCGATATGCCACACAAATTGCAGCCCGCTAAGTAGATGGGCCGCGCCGGCTTAATTCTGAGCCGAAAGGGGCGGTGCAACCCCGGTAGCGGAAGCCATCTTCTCTTTCGCCAATCGTCTCTCGGGATGCATTACCTCCTGAGGTCTGGGCACCCGTGCAACGGGTTGCACCCGAGGTCAGAAGGCCCCGATCCAGCTCCGATTGGCCAGCGGCCTGACCGGTGGCGCCTCCGGCTTCACGCTGTCGGCTACCCGGAGGAGCAGGCCCACGTCCCGCCGGGCGAGCGCGACGCCATCCGCATCGGTCCGGGCGCCCGCCACCCGCAGCAGGTACAGCTCGGTGTTGAGCCGGGCGACCGTCGGTGTGTAGCTGGCGCGCCCGGGGTACGGCGCGGTGGCCAGGACCCTGCGCTCGCCGGGTGCCAAGAGACCGAGACCCTCCGCCTCCCACCGGCCCACCACGTCGGCGGCGCCGGCCTCGGCGGCCCCGGCGGCCTGAACTGCGTACAGCAGGTTGCGCCCCATGCGCTGCTCCAGCAGCGCAGCCGCGAACCCGCCCGCGACCAGCGCGCCGATCACCACCAGCGCCAGCAGCGCGAGTGGCAGCGCCATTCCCCGCTTCGAGGGGATCACGGGCGGAGCGCATTGCGGAGCGCCACCCGGCTGGTGAGTGCGAAGGTGTCCACCAGAGGCCGGCGCAGATCGCGACCGTGGACCGGCTGGTCGGTGACGCCGAGCAGCGTGAGCTCGACCGAGCGCACGGCCGTGGGGTCGGCGGTCGGGGCATCGGCCGCGTCGCGGTAGGTCAGCGTGAGTCCGCGGACGCCCGGTGAGCTGTCGGCGAGCGGACCGGCGACGGGAGTGATCGCCTCGCCGGTGCTCACCGATCGCATGCCGAACCACGACTTGCCGCCAGACTGGTAGTACCGCATCTGCATGACCTCGGCGAGCCGGACCGGCGCCCCCGGGGTGATGCGCGCCAGTGCCGCCGGGTTCAGCGGGGCGGGTAGCGCCACCCGGACGGCGAGCCCCGCCCCACCGCCGGGACAGCTCCGCGGGCTGGCCGACACCACGCCGAGGTGGATCCAAGCGTCGTCGGCGCCGGTGGCGGGATCGCTTTCGGCGAATACCACGAGGGAGTCGGTGTCCCGGGGCGCCCGAGGCGACTCCCACGACGATTCCAGAACCACGATTTCGGGCGCCGGCCCCGGAACGACCCCGCACACATGGCCGCCCCCCCGCCCCGCGAGATAAACGACCGCGCCGGGCTCGAGTGAGAGGAGATCGCTCCGGATGGCGGCCGGATAGCCCAGCGCGACCGAGGCTTCGGCCGTGATCTCGTCGTATCCGATGCCACCCAGCTCGCCGGCCACGACCTGCGCCGCTACCCGCACGTTGTCGTGCAGCGCCATCCGCTCCGCCTGCGTCCGGGCCAGCCGCTGGCCCTGGAACAGCAGCCGATGGATCACCCCTCCGACCAGGAGCGCGAGCACCATGGCGAGGGCGAGCTCCACCAGGGTGAAGCCCCGCCGCGCGCCGGTCAGCATGGAAGGGAGGTGGCCACCGTGTCGGTGGCGAAACCGCTAGGAGTGCGGTGGCGCACGATGACCTGAACCCGCCGGAACGGGCCCGCGGCATCGAGGACCTGCCAGCTCTCCACGACGCCCGTGCCCACCAGACTGTCGCTCCTCCACCCGGCGCCGGTGCACGGAGGACTGGTGGACCGCGAGATCTGGCGGAGCCGCTCCACTCGGCTGGCCGCGACCGTGGCCGCGAGCGTGGCGTGTCGCCCCCGGCCGATCATGCGGCTCATCTGGCCCCAGGAGCCAACCAAGGCCAGCAGACCGACCGTCACTATCACGATAGCCACCAAGACCTCGGCGACGCTGACGCCGCACCAATTCTCGCGCACTATGTCCGCTCCTCCCTGAGGCGGGAGCAGCTTACGGCGGCGGGGCGGCCGTTACGGTACCGATATCTGTCGAGCTGGGTCGTGCCGCCGCGCGGAAGCGCGGCGGTCCGGGCGGGATCAGTGGTGAACCGGCAGCCGTCGCATCTTGTAGAAGAGCGTTCGCAGGCTGATGCCGAGGAGCGACGCGGCCTGCCGCCGATTGCCGCCGGCGGCCTGGAGCGCGCGGAGAATCGCCTGGCGCTCGACCGCCTCCACCTGCGACTTGAGGTCGAGCCCGGCGGGGGACCCGCCGTTGAGGGCGCCGTGGCCGTTTCCGTTGCCGTTGCCGCCGAGTGGGCCGAAGTCCTTCACGTCGAGCGGGCCGTCGCCGGCCAGCGCCGCGGCGCGGTCCACCGCGTTCCGAAGCTCGCGAACGTTGCCCGGCCAGGCGTAGTGGCTGAGGGCCGTGAGGGCGCTCGGTGTGACGCTCACTGGATGCCCCAGGCGGTGCGCGGCCTTGCCGGCGAAATGGGCCAGCAGGGCGGGAATATCCTCCGGCCGCTCGCGCAGCGGCGGGAGCTGGATCCGGACGGCGTTGAGCCGCTGGAACAGATCGGAGCGGAACTCGCCCCGCGCGACCGCCTCCTCCAGCGACTTCGACGAGGCCGCGATCACCCGGACGTCCACCGCTCGGGCCTCGCGGGCGCCGGTGCGGCAGACCGTGCCCTCCTCCAGCACCCGGACCAGTCTGGCCTGCAGCTCGAGCGAAAGCGCGCCGACTTCGTCGATGAAGAGGGTCCCCTCGTGGGCCAGCTCGAAGAGTCCCGCATGGTCGGCGACGTCGCCGGCCGTAGCACCGGCGACGTGCCCGAAGAGCTCGGACTGGAGCAACTGCTCGGGAACCGTGCCGCAGTTGATGGTGCTGAAGCTCCGCTCGCCGCGCGGACTCATCCGGTGGATGGCGCGGGCGAAGATCTCCTTGCCGGTGCCGTTCTCGCCGGTAAGCAGGACCGCCGTGCCGTGTCGGGCGACGCGGCCCGCCATGTCCACGATGTCGCGCATGACGCGGCTCTCGCAGACGACCAGTTCGTTCACGGTGCCCTCTTCGGCTTTGTAGATCATCATGGTGACCTCATCGACTCTAGTGCCGCGCTCTACCCGGAAAACTGCGCTCTGCATCGCGACGATCGGGCCCCGATCGGTGCCTGCCACCGCGAGACCCCTCACTGGCCCCCGTTTTCGGGGCCGGCGCGGGTCGGCGCGGTTCTCCAACGCAAAGGGCGGACCGAACCGTCGCGTCAGGTGCTGGTGACTGCAGCGTCGACCTTGGCACGATCAACAACGCCGCTGCTTCTCAAGAAAAGGGGCGGCAGTTACCCGCCGCCCTCTCTTCCTCACTACCTACGGACTGTCGGCCTCTTAGTAGCAGGCCGGCGCGCCCTCGGTCTTGATCGCGGTCGGATTCGGATTCGTGCCGGTGCCGACGAAGATGCCGCACTCGTCGCTGGTGGCGCTCTTCACGGCGGGGTTGGTCACGGTGGCCGCCCAACCGGCCGCGCTGCCGTACTTCACCGCCAACACATTGCCGCTGGACGAGCCGAACGCGACCTTGCCCGCGCCCGCGGTG
>JACCRH010000302.1 GCA_013813675.1 Gemmatimonadales bacterium | reverse complement strand
CACGATGACACAGGAAGGACACCGGTCAGAGTCCGGGGAGAGCTCTCAGGGCCGGCGCAGCCGCGACAGCACGAACTGCACGGCGAGGTTGGTTCCATTCCAGAGCTGGATGTCCGAGCTGGTGCCGTAGCGGGTAGGACGCAGGCGGCCGTCCTCGATCCGGTAGCTCCACAGCTCGTTGTGCTCCAGACCCGACGCGTGCACCGCGGCGAGCGTGCGCCGGAGGGCGTCGTCGAGCGCGCGCAGGTACGGCTGCAGCCCGGGATCGGCGAGCCGTCCGCCCGCATCGAACCCGCCGGCAATCTGATTGGCGAGGCCGAGGAAGAGCAGGTTGACCTCGCGTCCCCACACCACCCGCGGACCGTGATACGGATCCTTCCTGAAACGTTTCCAGGTGTCCGGCTGGGCGTAGGCGTCGTTGGCCACCAGCGGACCGAGTCCATCGACAAATAGTGCCACGGGGAACGGGCGCAGGAATGGCGCCACGTCGCGCAGCACCGACTCGGATCGCGCCTTTCCGGCCATCACTCCGGCGGTGCGGTTCTCGAGAAAGAGTCCGGTAGCGGGATCGGTGTTGAGGATGGGGATCGGTTGCCCTGCCGGGTCGAGCGCGAGGGCCAGAAAGACGAGCGAGTCGCGCGGCTCGCCGCTGGCGGCCATCACCTCGTCCCAGTATCGGCGCTCCTCGGCGGGAACCGCCGCGAGCCTGGCCCGGACCCGCTGGCGGATTTCGCGGGGCCCGAGGGTGACCTCGAAGTGCCGCCGGGCTCCCTTCCATAGGTCGATGGCGCGGTGAAGGGCGACCGTGTCCCGGATGTAGGCCGCCAGCGGCGTCGAGGCGATCTCCGGGACAATCGAGTCGAGCGCACCGGCGCCGAGCCCCATCGTGGAGAGCGTCGCCACGATGGTCGCGATGGACTCCAGCGCGTGCGGGGCCCAGATCGCGTTGACGTCCATGGCGAACCGGCCTCCGGCATACCCAGCGTCACTGTCGCGCCAACTGGCGGAGCGCCAGTGGACCGAGTCCCGCCGGGGAAATTCCACCAGGTTCGTCGCCCTCGGCTCCTCGGCGTAACGCCGGGTCTGGGCGGCGACCAGCGCCATCTCTCGAAGCAACCGTGACAGGCGGGACCCACCGCCGCCCCCGGTATCGAGCAGAAAGCGGCGCTTCCGCTCGGTGGTCACCGCGGAATCGGCGAGGTAGCGGGCCGCTAGCACCGGAAGCTGGTACTCGTCGTCGATCATGTGATAGTTCTCGCGAGTCGCCTGCAGTCTCCCGAGCACCTCGCGCGCTCGGCGCAGCAGGCTGTCGGCCGCCGGTCCGCGATCCGAGCGGGCCGCTTGGAGGTACCCGCCGACCAGCGAGTCGTAGACCATGGCGTTCTCCCGGATCGCCTGGCCGCCCAGGGCCTCTTCGTGGCTCACGGCGCCGCCGGGGCCGATCTTCCGGAGCACACTCGCGATCACGTGCTCCGACATCGCCGGGGCCCAGACCGGCTGCATCATCAGCGCGGTCATCATCATGTCGCGCCCGAAGTAGGTCGCGAAGTTGGGCAGGCCCGCCATCAGCTTCTCTCTCGTGCTCAGCAGCTCCACGCCGCGGACCTGACGCTCGAGCCGGCGGGAGCGGATGAGGCCGGCGCTATCGGTCGCCCTGGCGGCAGCGGCCAGGAAGACGCTGAAGGCGTCGTTGAAGATCTCCGCCCGATCCAGCGGGGTGAGCGCCGCGGCATCGGTGAGGACGCGGATGCCGAGCTCCACCGGCCGGCCCGAGCCTGAGCGGATCGCGACCGTCCTCGGGGTCGGGCGAAGCAGGGCGTCTCCCGGGGCAGTCCGGAACTCCAGCGCGAGACGGTTGCGGCCGTCGAGCGACGGCCGCTCGACCCGCACCCGCCATGCGGCGCCCACCCGGGCGGCCGTGATGGTCGGCTCGAGCCGTGCGCGCAACTGCTCGAGGCTCCCCGCGTGCAGCAGGGCCAGATGGCGCAGCCGCTCCTCTCGGGGGAGCCGGGAGACGTTCGTGACCAGCAGCGATTCCTCGGCCACGCGGAAAGGCAGTGCAGTGAAGGGAAGCAGGTGGCGCCCGGCGTACTGAAAGTCGCGCTCCACCCGCATCGAGCCCAGCACGAACCACCCTAGCTCGACCTGGGGCGCGCCGGTGGTGATCCGGTACTCGATGCTCCGCGAGCCGCCGGCATCGGCCACCTTGGCGGACTCGGGGCCCCAGGTCGCGCGCGCCGGCCTGCCGGCGGCATCCCGCACCGTGAAGCCCGCGCTCTGGTTCGCCGCGTCGGCCCATACCTGCACCACGCGCCCGCCCCGCGGCTCCAGGTAGATCTGGACTGTGTTCTTGCGCGAGTCGCGGTAAAAGCGGGTCTGATAGCCCTGGTAGGCCGACGAGTCGTCCAGGCCCGCTTCGGGAAAGGCCAGGACCGGAGCGACTTGACCCGCCTGGAGCAGGAGCGAGAGCGCGAGCGCGGCCGGCGTCATCGGGCATCATCCGCGCCCCGCGGCACCAGGCGGCGTCCAGCCGAGTCGACCACGACGTCGTAGCGCTTGCCCCGGCTGTAGACGTTCCGGAGCACCAGCCGGGTGATGCGCGACGGCAGCAGCGGCGGGAACGCCGGCTGCAGGCCTCCCTCGCCGAGCCGCAGCCCGG
>JACCRH010000284.1 GCA_013813675.1 Gemmatimonadales bacterium | reverse complement strand
TCGTCCCAGCCGCGCTCCCGTCCCATGATCTCGGCCACTTTGGTCGCGGCGCCGATCCCGCGCCCGGCGTGCTCGAAGTACAGGTGCAGTCGCCGGACCATGACGTCCTCGACCGTCTGGGCCAGCTCCCGCCGCACCGCGTGCAGCACTTCGGCCTCGATCGCCGGGTGTGGTGGCAGCAGCCGGCGCAACAGCCGGCGGTCCAAGGCGCCGACGTTGTAGATGCCCGCGGCCTCCGTACCGTAGTGCCGGATCAGGTGCTCGACGCTCTCCGGCACCACGCCGAGCTCGAGCCCCCGGGCCCGGAACTCGGTGAAGTCGTCGGTCTCGCCGCCGGGAAGCGGCTCCGCGTCGGTGCCGGTCTCGACCGCACGCGGCCGTCCCTCGCGAAAGTGGAGCTCGCGCACCGCCCGGTCCACCGTCTCCTTCGCCATCGACCGGTAGGTGGTGAGCTTTCCGCCCACCACGGTGATCATGCCGCCGGACCCCTGGACGATCGCATGCTCTCGGGAACGGCCGCTCTCCGCCGACGGCTGGCTGTCGGCGAGCAGCGGCCGGAGGCCGGCCCACGCCCCGCGGACGTCCTCCAGGCCCAGCCGCGCGTTGGGGAACCGGGCGTTGGCCGAGCGGAGGAGGTAGACCATCTCGTCGGACGTCACCTGGAGCTGGTCCGGCGACTCCGTGCTGTCGGTATCGGTGGTGCCGATGTAGGAGAGATCGCGCCAGGGCAGGATGAACAACACCCGGCCGTCGATCGGGCTGAGAAAGATGATGCCGTCGCGGTGGTCGAGCCGGCTCCGGTCCACCAGGATGTGGACGCCTTTGGTGGTCTGGAGCAGGCGTCCGACCCCGGCATCTTCCATGGTGCGGATGCGGTCGGCCCAGGGCCCGGTGGCGTTCACCACGACGCTGGCCCTGATGGTGGCATCCTCGCCGGTGAGCCGGTCCTCCACCTGGGCGCCCACCACCCGCCCGGCAGTGCGCTCCAGCGAGAGGACGGCGGTGTAGTTGGCGACCAGCGCTCCGTGGTGGATCGCCGAGCGAGCCGTGGCGAGCACCAGCCGCGCGTCGTCGCACTGGGCGTCGTAGAACCTGGCGCCTCCTCGGAGCCCGCGCTCCCGCAGCATGGGCTCGGCCTCCAGCACCGCGCGCTTGCCGAGCATGCGGTGCATCCGCACATTGCGGAACAGGGCGAGGAGATCGTAGAGCCACATCCCGGCGTTCAGGCGCCAGAGGGAGAGCCGGTCTCCCCGGTGCACCGGAAACACGAAGGCCAGCGGCCAGACCAGGTGGGGCGCGATCCGGAGCAGAATCCGCCGCTCCCGGTTGGCTTCCAGCACCAGGCGGAGATCGCCGGTCTCCAGATAGCGCAGGCCGCCGTGGACCAGGCGGCTGGACCGGGAGCTGGTGCCGGAGCCGAGGTCGTTCTGGTCCACCAGTACTACCCGGAGCCCCCGCATCGCCGCGTCGCGGGCGACGCCGGCGCCGGTGATGCCCCCGCCGATCACCAGAATGTCGGCCGGCTCCGCCGTGAGCTGCTCGAGTGTCGCCCGCTGTGAGGACAACCTCCCATGACCATGCCCCCCGTCTCGCGGACCACTCGGCCCAGCACCTGGTTTCTGTGGCACGGTCATCGGCTCGAACCCGGCGCGCGGGTGCTGGACCTGGCCTGCGGCGAAGGCCGCCACAGTCTCGCGGCCGCCGCCCGGGGCGCGCGCGTCACGGCCGTCGACCGGGACCAGGCCCGGCTGGCCGCCGGGCGCGAGCGGGCCGAGGCCCAGGGCCTGGCCATCGACTGGATGGCGGCAGACCTGGGAGAGCCGTGGCCTGAGCTCGGCGCTTTTGATGCGGTTCTCGTGTTCAATTATCTTGACCGGGCCAAGATGCCCCAGATGATCGAGCTGGTCGAGCCCGGCGGCCTGCTGATGATGGAGACGTTTCTCAGCACCCAGCGGGAGCTAGGCTGGGGTCCTACCTCGGACGACCACCTGCTCCGTCCCGGTGAGATGGCCCGGCTGGTCGCGCCGCTTGCGGTTCAGCATGGCCGCGAGGTGGTGGAGGCGGTCGACGCCGAACGGTGGCGGGCGGTGGCGAGCGTCCTGGCCGTAAAGAAGTAAGTCCCCCCTCTCACCCGGAGCAACATGCAAGAGTCCCGGCCCGGCCGTCGGGTCGCCGTTGTCGCGGGGCTGCGGACCCCCTTCGTCAAGAGCGGGACCGTGTTCCGAGACGTCACCGCGGTAGCCCTGGCGCGGCACGCCGCGCGCGAGCTGCTCTTCCGGAGCGAGCTGGACGGCCGGGAAGTGGACGAAGTGATCTTCAGCCAGGTCGTGCCCTCGGTTCTGGCACCCAACGTCGGCCGCGAAGTCAGCCTCCTGCCCCAGCTTCTGCCCAGCATCCCGGCCTACACCCTGAACCGCGCCTGCGCCTCCTCCGCCCAGGCGATCGCCAACGCCGCCGACCAGATCGCCCTGGGACACGCCGACACCATCCTCGCCGGCGGGGTCGAGTCGCTCTCCGACATCCCGGTCCTCCATTCCCGCCGCTTCAGCCGCGTGCTGGTGGACGCCAGCCGGGCCAAGAGCGTGGGAGGCCGGGTGGCGGCCTTCGGGCGCACCCGCCCCCGCGACCTGGTGCCGGTAACTCCCGCCATCGCGGAGCCCTCCACCGGCGAGAGCATGGGGCAGTCCGCCGAGAAGATGGCCAAGGAGAACGGAATCAGCCGCGAGGCGCAGGACGAGCTCGCGCTCCGGAGTCACCGGCGCGCCGCCGCGGCCACCGCCGACGGCCGGCTGCCCGCCGAGATCGCGCCCTGGTTCGGCGGCGTCGGCATGGACCAGCCGCTGGCGGCCGACAACGGGATCCGGGGCGACACCTCCCTCGAGGCGCTCGCCGCGCTCAGGCCGGTGTTCGACCGAAAGTACGGCTCGGTCACCGCCGGGAATTCTTCGCCGCTCACCGACGGCGCGGCGGCGGTGCTGCTCATGGCGGAGGAGAAAGCCGCCGCGTTGGGGTACCGGCCGCTGGCCTACCTCCGCAGCTATGCGGTGGCCGCGGTGGATCCCGGCTGGCAGCTCCTCATGGGCCCGGTCTACGCGGTGCCCAAGGCGCTGGAGCGGGCCGGACTCGCCTGGAGCGACATCGGCCTCTTCGAGGTGCACGAGGCCTTCGCCGCCCAGGTGCTCTCCAACGTGCAGGCCTGGGGATCGCAGGCCTGGGCCGACCGCCTGGGTCTGGCCCGCCCGGCCGGCGAGGTGGACTGGGACCGCACCAACCTGCTGGGTGGCTCGATCGCGATCGGACATCCCTTCGCCGCCACCGGCGCCCGGCTGGTGACCACCCTCGCCAACGAGATGCGGCGGCGCGATGTGCAGTATGGGCTCATCTCCATCTGCGCCCAGGGTGGGATGGGCTACGCCATGGTGCTGGAGCGCTAGCGGCCGCCATGTCTTCCTTCACCACTGAGCTGCAGGACTCCATCGCCGTCGTCACCTTCGACCTCCAGGGCCAGCCCGTCAACAAGCTCACCTCGGCGATCAAGGTCGAGCTCGAGGCGCTGCTGATCCGGCTCCGCGACGACGCCGAGATCCGCGGCGCCGTGCTGATCTCCGGCAAGCCCGACACCTTCATCGCCGGGGCCGACATCGAGGAGTTCACCGCGCTAACCACCCAGGCCGAGGCCGAGCGGCTGAGCTTCGAGGGCCAGGAGATGGTGAGCCGGATCGAGACCCTCCCGAAGCCGGTCGTCGCGGCAATTCACGGCGCCTGCCTCGGCGGCGGGCTGGAGCTGGCGCTGGCCTGCCACTACCGGGTGGCCACCGACCACCCGAAGACCCAGCTCGGCCTGCCCGAGGTCCAGTTGGGGCTGATTCCCGGCGCCGGCGGGTGCCAGCGGCTGCCCCGGCTGATCGGGCTCCGGGCGGCGCTGGACATGATCCTGACCGGCAAGAGCGAGCGCGCCGCCAAGGCGCTCCGGCTCGGACTGGTGGACGAAGTGGTGCCGCGCAGCATTCTCCTCCGCACCGCGGTCGCCGCGGCGGGGCGGCTGGTGCGCGACGGTCTCCCGCGGCGCAATGCTCGCGGGGAGCTTCCCGGGCTCTTCCTCGACCACACCCCGGCCGGCCGCCGCCTGGTCTACCGCGGGGCCAAGGCGCAGGTGCTCAAGCGGACCGGCGGCCACTATCCCGCGCCGCTGGCCGCGCTGGAGTCGGTTCGGGTCGGCCTGGAGCACGGCATCACCGCCGGGCTCGCCGAGGAGCACCACGCGTTCGGACAGCTCGCGGTGGGCGACGTCTCCCGCAAGCTGGTGCAGATCTTCTTCGCCACGACGGCGCTCAAGAAGGACGACGGGATCGCGGCGGGCGCAGCCAATCCCCGGCAGATCCGGCGGCTCGGCGTGGTGGGGGCGGGGTTCATGGGGGCCGGGATCGCGGGCACCGCGGTGGTGAACGTCGAGGTGGACACCCGGCTCAAGGACGCCGACCTCGCCCGGGTGGGCAAAGGCCTGGGCGCGGCGAGCGCGATCCTGGCCGACCGGCTGGAGCGCCGCCGGATCACCCGCCCGCAGCACGAGCGGCTGAGCGCGCTGCTCTCCGGGGGCGACAGCTACGCCGGCTTCAGCCGGGCCGACCTGGTGATCGAGGCGGTCTTCGAGGAGCTGGCGCTCAAGCGCAAGGTGCTGGCCGAGGTCGAGGCCGCCGTCCGGCCGGATACCATCTTTGCCAGCAACACCTCCACCATCCCGATCCACCAGATCGCCGCCGAAGCAGAGCGCCCCGAGCGGGTGCTCGGCATGCATTTCTTCTCGCCGGTCGAGAAGATGCCGCTGCTGGAGGTGATTCCCACCGTCGCCACCACGCCCGAGGCGATCGTCACGGCGGTGCGCTTCGGCCGCCGGATGGGCAAGACCGTGATCGTGGTGGACGACCGACCCGGGTTCTGGGTCAACCGCATCCTGTCGCCCTACCTCAACGAGGCCGGCATGATGGTGGCCGAAGGGGTGCCGATCGAGCTGATCGACCGGACCATGACGGCGTGGGGCTTTCCGGTAGGCCCGATCGCGCTGCTCGACGAGATCGGACTCGACGTGGCCCACAAGGCCGCGGAGACGATGCACGCGGCCTACGGCGACCGGATGAAGGCGGGGAGCGTGCTCGACCGCATGCTCGCCGCGGGCCGTCTCGGCCGGAAGAACGGCCGCGGGTTCTACCGCTATCATGAGGGGCACAAGGCGGGCGCCGACAAGTCGGTGTACGGCCTGCTGGGAAAGCGGCAGGTGGAGGGCACCAGGCCCGAGCTGATCGAGCGCCGGCTGGTCCATGCCTTGCTCAACGAGGCCGCCGCGGCCTACTCCGAGGAGGTCGTCCGGAGCGCGCGGGACGGCGACATCGGGGCGATCTACGGCATCGGGTTCCCCGCCTTTCGCGGCGGACCCCTCCGCGCGATCGACGACTTGGGGGCGTCACGCGTGGTCTCCACCCTGCAGGAGCTGCAGGACCAGTACGGCGACCGGTTCCGGCCCGCCCCGGCGCTAGCGGAGATGGCCCGGCAAGGCGGCCGCTACTACGCCACATGACCGGCATCCTGCGGATCGCCGCTCTTCTCGTCCTCTGCTACGTCGTCTTTCTCGTGCTGCTCCGGCTGGGCGAATCCCGCATGCTCTACGTCCCCGGCGGGAGCCGGACGCTGCTGGATCCTCCCTCCGAGTTGGATCTCGGCGTGCAGCGGGTCGAGCTCACCGCGTCGGACGGCGTCCGGCTGGTGAGCTGGGCCATGCCGGCCGACGGCGGCTCGGGGTACTGGCTTCTCATCTGCCACGGCAATGCGGGAAACATCTCCGAGGTCGGCCGGCCCCGTCACTACGCTGGCCTTCGCGCCTTGGGGCTGAGTCTCTTCGCGTTCGACTACCGCGGCTACGGTGAGAGCGAGGGACTCCCCACCGAGGCCGGCCTCTATCGCGACGCCGACGCGGCCTACCGCTATCTGCGGGACAGGTTGGCTGTGCCGCCGGAGCGCATCGTCGTGTTCGGCCACTCGCTGGGCTCCGCGGTGGCGGTGGAGCTGGTGAGCCGGGTCCCCGCGGCGGGCCTGGTGCTCGACGGGGCGCTCACCTCGGTGGTCGAGCGGGCCCAGGAGATGTTTCCCTACGCGCCGATCCGGTGGATCGCGGCGAGCAAGTACCCGTCCATCGAGAGAGTCGGCGCCCTCACGCTCCCCAAGCTCTTCCTCCACGCGCGTGCGGACGAGGTGATCCCCTTCGGATACGGCCGCCGATTGTTCGAGGCCGCGGCGCCGCCCAAGCTGTTTGTGGAGCTTCAGGGAGGCCACGGCGACGCCTTCGAGGTGGACTCGGCGGCGTACTTCGGGGCGATCGGGCGCTTTGTTGCGGAGCTCGACGCGAGGCAGGGCTCCTAGAGGATTTCACCACGAAGGCACGAAGGCCCCGTGTCCTTCGTGCCCTTCGTGCCTTCGTGGTGAATGGGTGGGTGGTGGCTGGGCCGGGCAAAAGGCGCTGAGCCCGGCAAGGCCTGGAAGGGCGTGTACTTTTCCGGAGTGACCTCTCCCACCCCGCAGCCGGCCCTGCTCGGCGGTCTCCTCGCGGACCGCTATCGTCTCGACGAGGAGATCGGCCGCGGAGGCGCCTCGACCGTCTACCTCGCCGAAGACCTCAAGCACGGCCGCAAGGTGGCGATCAAGGTGTTCCGCCCGGTGCCCGGCGCGGGGTACGAGCCGCAGCGCTTCCTGCGTGAGATCCGGATCGCCGCGCGGCTGGCCCATCCCCAGATCCTGCCGCTGCACGACTCCGGCGAGACCGAGTCCGACGGGGTCGACGGACCGCGGCTCCTCTACTTCGTCATGCCCTACGCCGGATGCGAGAGTCTCCGGAACCGGCTGGCCCGCGACGGTCCGCTGCCGGTGGACGTGGCGCTGCGGATCACCCGCGCGGTCGCCGCCGCGCTGAGCTACGCCCACCGCCACGGCGTCATTCACCGCGACATCAAGCCGGAGAACATCCTGCTGCAGGAAGGCGAGCCGGTGGTGGCCGACTTCGGCGTCGCCACCGCGATCCAGGCCGCCGGCGGAGACAGCATCTACGTCACCGACCGGGGGTTCGCCGTCGGCACGCCGGCTTACATGAGTCCCGAGCAGGCGACCGCCGAGCCCGGGCTCGACGGGCGCTGCGACCAGTACAGCCTGGCCTGCGTGCTCTACGAGATGCTGGCCGGCGACCCCCCGTTCGCGGGCACCGGCGCCCGCGCCACCATGGCCCGGCACGCGATCGAGGCGCCGGCATCGGTCCGGGTGCGGCGGCCCAACGTCCCAGCCGCGCTGGAGCGCGCGCTCGCCCGGGCGCTGGCCAAATCTCCCGAACACCGCTTCCCCTCCATCGCGGAGTTTAACGAGGCGCTGGTGGCCCCGGTGCCCGAGATCATCCCGGTGGCCGGCGCCGGCACCGTCCGCGAAGCGCGCACTATCGCGGTGTTGCCGTTCGTGAACGCGAGCGCCGATCCGGAAAACGAATACCTGAGCGATGGGATCACCGACGAGCTGATCATCGCGCTGAGCAAGGTCGAAGGGCTGCACGTCGCCTCCCGGACCTCGGTCTTCGCGCTCAAGGGCCTCAGGGAAGACGTGCGCGACCTGGGCGCTCGGCTCAACGTCTCGGCGATGCTGGAAGGCACCGTGCGCCGCTCCGGCAACCGGCTCCGGATCACCGTCCAGCTCACCGGCGTCGCCGACGGCCGCACCCTTTGGTCGGAGGGCTACGACCGCGAGCTGGCCGACGTGCTGGCGATCCAGGACGAGATCGCGAGCACCATCGTCACGACACTCCGCTCGACCCTGCTTCGCGACCTGGGAGACGCGCCCTCGGTCCGCTACACCGCCAACCTGCACGCCTATCACCTGTACCTGAAGGGCAGGTACTGGTGGAACCGGCGCACCCAGGCGGCCATCGTGGAGGGGATCAAGTACTTCGAGCAGGCGATCG
>JACCRH010000260.1 GCA_013813675.1 Gemmatimonadales bacterium | reverse complement strand
GGCTCAGGCGCGGGCTGCGGCACAGGTTGACGGTCGGGCGGCCCGGCCGGCGTGCAGCTTCCCAGGGCCGCCAGCCCCGCCACCACGACCAGCGCCGCCGCCGCGAGGGCGCGGCGCTCAGCCGCGGTAGTTGCCAAACTTGAGCTCGATGCCGAAGTCGCCGCCGCGGAGCAGCGCGATGACCGACTGCAGCTCGTCCTTCGACGGGCTGGTTACCCGGATCTCGTCGCCCTGGATCGAGGCCTGGGTCTTCTTGAATCCCCCGTCCTTGACCGCCTTGACGATCTTCTTGGCGGCATCCTGGGGGATTCCCTGGGTGAGGCTCACGGTGCGGCGCACCGACTGTCCGGTTCCCTGGACCAGGTCGCCGATCTTGAGGTTTTTCACCGGCACGCCGCGCTTGATCATCCGGGTCTGGAGCACGTCGAGCAACGCGTCCATCCGGAACTCGTCGTCGGCCGCGAGCTGGATCTCCGCCTTGGTCCGGTCGAACTCGATCGTGCAGTGGGTACCCTTGAAGTCGTATCGCTGGGCGATCTCCTTCAGGGCCTGATTCACGGCGTTGTCGACCTCCTGGAGGTCGGCGCCGGTGGAGATGTCGAAGGAGACGTTGCTGGCCATGGTCGGTAGTGGATCGAGTGTGGGGCGGCGCTGCGGATGGAAGGATTACCCCGCGACGCCGACTACGCCAGGAAGCTCTCCAGGGCCCTGGCCCGGCTGACGTGCCTCAGCCGGCTGAGGGCCTTTTCCTTGATCTGCCGCACGCGCTCGCGGGTGATCCCCAGCAGGCTCCCGATCTCCTCCAGCGTCATCGGCTCGGGCCCGTCGAGGCCGAAGTAGAGCCGCAGAATCTTGGCCTCGCGCTCTTTGAGGGTGGAGAGAACCTCCTCGATCGACTCGGTGAGGGCGTGCTCGAAGGTCTCGGAGTCGGGACCGGGGTTCTGGGTGTCCGGGAGGTAATCCAGCAGCTTGTTGTCTTCGCCGGGCGTGAGCGGCGCGTCGAGCGACAGATGATTCTGGGAGATGGAGAGCGTCTTCTGCACTTCTTCCATCGAGATGTCCATCCCCTCGGCGATCTCCGACGGGGTGGGCTCGCGGCCCAGCTCCTGGAGCAGCGCGGAAGAGCGCTTGCCGATCCGGTGGAGCGTGCCCGCCCGGTTCAGCGGCACCCGCACGATCCGGCTCTGCTCGGCCAGCGCCTGGAGGATCGCCTGGCGGATCCACCACACGGCGTACGAGATGAACTTGATGCCCTTGGTCTCGTCGAACTTGTGCGCCGCGCGGATCAGCCCGAGGTTACCCTCGTTGATGAGGTCGGCGAGCGAGACTCCCTGGTTCTGATATTTCTTGGCCACCGACACGACGAAGCGGAGATTGCTGCGGACCAGCTTGTCGAGCGCCTCGCCTTCTCCCGTGCGGATGCGCTGCGCCAGGTTGACCTCTTCCTCCTGCGGTATCAGCGGGTACTTGCTGATCTCCCGGAGATACTGGTCGAGCGATCCCTCGTCGAACGATGGGCCTCGCCTGCCGGAACCGACCTGCATTGGACGCATGCGACTCGACCTCGTACTGGACATGGGGAGGGACTCGACAAGCGGCGCGGCTACGAGAAGAAGGTCCCCATGGCGATGCGGGCGGACCGCGACTGGGATGCTGTGGGAACCTTACTCGCGCGATTGGGAGAGCGCAATGGACGCGCGGAGCTCAAGGCGACGCTGCATCGATTTGCGCCCGCTGCAATTTCCCGGAGTAGTCGACATAGCACACCTTGGTCTCGGAATAGAAGTCGTAGACCTCCCATCCGCCCTCCCGGTGACCGTTGCCGGTGGCCTTGACCCCTCCGAACGGCAGGTGCGCCTCGGCGCCGATGGTCGGCGCGTTGACGTAGGTGATGCCGTTGTCGAGGTCCTGCATCGCGCTGAAGGCCAGGTCCACGTTGCCGGTGTAGATCGAGCTGGAGAGTCCGTAGCGCACACCGTTGTTCACTTTCACGGCCTCGTCGAACGAGCTCACCCGGATCACGCTCAACACCGGGCCGAAGATCTCCTCCTGCTCCAGACGGCTGCGCGGGCGTACGCCGGCGAAGATCGTCGGCCGGTAGAACCAGCCGTCCGCCAGCCGGCCGCCGGGGGCCTTACCGCCGAGCATCAGGTCGGCGCCTTCCTCCTGCCCGATCTCCACGTAGCGTTCGACCTTGTCCCGCGACGCTTCGTGAATCAGCGGGCCGACGTCGGTCTTGTCCTGCCGCCCGTCGCCCAGGCGCAGCCCTTCCGCGGCGTCGCCCAGCCGGCGCAGGAACCGATCGTGGATCTTGCGGTGCAGGACGAGCCGGCTGGTGGCGGTGCAACGTTGGCCGGTGGTGCCGAAGGCGCCCCACAGGATGCCCTCGAGCGCGAGATCGAGGTCGGCGTCGTCCATCACGATCATCGCGTTCTTCCCGCCCATCTCCAGTGAAAGCCGCTTGTGCATCCGCCCGCAGGTCTCACCGATCAGGGAACCGGTCTCGGTGGAGCCGGTGAACGAGATGACCGGCACCTCCGGGTGCTCGACGATCGCCTTGCCTACGGTCTCTCCCCGGCCGTGCACCAGCTGGATCACCTCGGGCGGCAGGCCGGCCTCCAGCAGGATTTCCACCAGCAGGTGCACCGTGTGCGGCACATCCTCCGACGGCTTGATGATCACCGCGTTTCCGCAGACCAGTGCGGGGAACATTTTCCAGGTCGGAATCGCCATCGGGAAGTTGAACGGCGTGATCAGTCCCACCACCCCGATCGGCCGCCGGTAGCTCATGGCCCATTTGGACCGGAGCTCGGACGGCACCACGTGCCCGAAGAGCCGGCGCCCCTCGGTGGCCGCGTAAAAGGCCGTGTCGATACCCTCCTGCACGTCGCCTCCGGTCTCGGCCAGGACCTTGCCCATCTCGCGGGTCATAGCGTCGGCGATCGCCGCCTTGCGCTCTACCAGCAGGTGGCCGACCCGGCGCAGCACGTCACCGCGCACCGGCGCGGGGGTGCGCGACCACGCCGCGAACCCCCGCTTGGCCGAGCGCACCGCCGCCTCGACGTCCCGCCGATCGGAATCGGGAAACCGGCCGATCAGATCGCTGGTGTCCGCCGGGTTGCGGTTCTCGAAATAGGCGTCGGTCGTGGGTGCGACCCACTCACCGCCGATGAAGTTCTTGAAGGTCTTGGCCATGTAGAGGGCGTGAAAGGTGAACGGTGAAAAGCGAACGGGGAAAGGTATGAGTGGATAAGAACTGTCATCCTGAGCGGAGCGAAGGAGCCGGAGCGCCGCCCGTCTCCTTCCCCCTCGCGCTCGGCGTCAGGATGACAACTCGCAGGGATCAGGGTCCTGTGGTGGGGGCCGACGCCGGGGGCGCCGGCTCCGGAGTAGCTGGGCAGAGCCACGGCTTGGCCTGGACCGCGTAGCCCGCCCGCGGCAGCACCTCACGGGCACCCATCACCCCGGCCCAGAGCAGGGCCAGAAGGGACAGCAGGTGCGCCAGCCCTCGGCGCGTCGCCCAGCTCGACACCGCGCCGGCCGCCCCCGCGAGCAAAGCCAGCGCGGCCGCGCCAAGATAGAAGAAGAGCTGCAGGCCGCACTCCTTGCCGTAGGGCCAGAGCGGTAGCGCCACCGCCAGCAGCAGCGCCAGTACCGCCCAGAACCAGGTCATTGCGACCGAGCCTTTCGCGACCGGCGGGGAGCCGGGCGGCGGCAGTTTCGCCGGCACAGCGGCGGGAGCCGGCACCTTTTCGATCACCCGGTCGATGTCCGCCAGCTCCTTGTCCCAGTTGCGTGGTTGCTCGGTCATGCCGGCTCCCGGCTGAGGCCGTATCGCTCGATCTTCTTGTAGAGATTGGAGCGCGGCATCTTGAGTGCCCGCGCCGTCTCCGAGACGTTCCAGTCGTGTTCCCGCAGCTTCTGGACGAGGAAGTTCTTCTCGGCTTCCTGCTTGAAGGTCTCGAACGTGTGCACTCCCCCGGAACCCGCGGCCGAGCCGTCGGTGCTGGGGAGCAGGCGGTCGATGTCGCCCGGGGCGACCACCTTCCCCGAGGCCAGGATCAGTGCCCGCTCCACCGCGTTGCGGAGCTCGCGGATGTTGCCGGGCCACGGCCGCTGCTGCAGCCTTCGCACCGCCTCCTCGGAAAACTTCTTGCCGGGCACCCCGGCGCTGGAGGCGAGCTGCTCCGCGAAATGCGCTACCAGCGCCGGCACGTCATCCAGCCGCTCGCGCAAGGCGGGCACCTCGATCGGCACCACGTTCAGTCGATAGAGCAGGTCCTCGCGGAACCGTCCCTCCGCGATCTCCGACTCGAGGTCCTTGTTGGTCGCGGCGAGCACCCGGACATCCACATGGATCGACTTGGCTCCGCCGATCCGGGTGACCACGCCTTCCTGCAACACGCGCAGCAGTTTGGCCTGAGCCGGCAGCGACATGTCGCCCACTTCGTCGAGGAAGAGTGTCCCTCCGTCGGCCTGCTCGAACTTCCCGGCCCGGTCGGCGAAGGCCCCGGTAAACGACCCCTTCATGTGGCCGAAGAGCTCGCTCTCGATCAGCTCGGAGGGAATCGCCGCGCAGTTGACTTCCACGAATGCCTGGTCCCGCCGCGGCGACGCCTCGTGCAGCGCCCGGGCGACCAGCTCCTTGCCGGTGCCGTTGTCACCGGTGATGAGCACCCGCGCAGAGGTCGGCCCGACCTTGGCCACCAGCTCGCGCACCTGGTCCAGAGCGGGACTGGTGCCCACCATCTGGTAGCGGCTCTCCGCCGCCTCCCGCAGCCGGGCGTTCTCTCCCACCAGCTCGGCGTGGGCCAGCGCGTTCCGCACCGTGAGCAGCAGCCGGTCGGTGTCCAGCGGCTTCTCCAGGAAGTCGAAGGCGCCGCGCTGGGTGGCCTCGACGGCGGTGGCGATGGTTCCGTGGCCGGAGATCATCACGATCTGCGGGCCCGCGTCGAGATCGCGGAGCCGGGTGAGAGTCTCCAGGCCGTCGAGCCCCGCCATCTTCACGTCGAGAAACACCAGGTGCGGCCGGAACTCGGTGTACAGACTGATCGCCTCGCCCCCCGAGGCGGCGACCCGGACGTCGAGGTCCTCGTACTCGAGGACCTGCTTGAGCGCCTGGCGGATGCCCTGCTCATCGTCCACGATCAGCACCCGGTGGCTCATGAGCGCGTCGCTCCATAGAGGGTAGCGCTGCCCGGCCGCACCCGGATCGCCCCGATCCCCAGGGGAACCTTGACCGGCACCGCCTTCTGATCGGGGTGGCCCAGGGCGCGGCCCACCAGGCCGGGAACCATCTCGTCCGGGATCGGAAAATCGCCGATGCTGAAGCTGCGGACGCTCCACTCGCCGGCGCCAGGCCGGGTCACCCGCACCGGCCCGGCCGCCCGCACCGGCTCCGTGGGGCGCAGCGCTCCACTCAGCGGGCCGATCATCGCCTGCGGCAGCCGTGCCGTACGGAGCCGGGCACTGACCTGAATCTCCCCCTCCAGGAGCTCGACCTGAAGGGAGTCGAGTTGGGAGCGGAGGTCGCGGTCCAGGCCGTTGCCCACCAGGGAAGCGAATTCGGCCGCCGTCAGCACCACGGAGTCGGCCCGCCACCCGTTGAGCGAGTCCACCTTGGCCTTGGCCGACTCCAGCGAGCTGACTCCGGGCCGGCCGCTCGACGACGGCACCAGATGCTGGATCCGGTCGATGAGCCGCCGGCCCTCGGATTCGAGCCGGTCGCGATAGATGTACCCCAGGCCGAGCGCGATGATCAGCCCGAGGCAGCCGAACAGCTTGAACGGCGCGGTGAGGCATCCCATCATGAGGCCAGCTCCAGGGTGAGCCGCGGCTGGTAGCGGGGGCCGCCGCGGCCGAGCACGCTCTCATAGAGAATCAGCTCGGCCGCCAGGAAGGCCACCGGCTCGTACTCACCGGCCAGGCTCTCCAGCGCGCCGGCGGGCAGCCGCTGCCCTTCGCGCACCCGCGCGAGGGTGACGTGGGGGCGGAACGGCATGCCTTCCGGGGCGAAGCCGATCGCTTCGGCGCGGCGCTCCAGCCGATCCTGCAGGAGCTCGAGCGCCGGCGGTGCGTCGAGCCCGACCCAGATGATTCTCGGCCGGCGGAAATTGGGGAACGCGCCGATCTCCGCCAGCCGGAGAGGCAAGGCACCGGTGCCCGGCACGGCGGCTCGCACAGCCTCCTCGATCACCTCCAGCCTGCCTGGCGGCACCTCGCCGAAGAATTTCATGGTGAGATGCAGCCCGTGTTCGTGCACCAGCCGGAGCGGCCAGCCCGGTTCGCGCAGCCGGGCGAGGAGCCGCGCGATCTCTCCCCGCGCGGGCTCCGGCATCGGAACCGCCGCGAACAGCCGCATCACGCCGGTCCCCCGGGCGCCAGCGCCAGCAGTCGTCCCCGGCGATAGCCCGCTGGGTCCAGCTCCACGCCGGCGAAGCCGAGCTCCGCGAAGAAGGGCTCGATCGATTCCCAGCGCGACCGGAGGAGTGGCATTTCGTGCGGCGCCACCTCGACGCTGGCACGATTGCCGTGGTGCCGGACGCGGAGATCGCCGGTCACACCGAGCGAGCGGAGAAAGGCCTCGCCCTGCTCCACCTGCCGCAGTCGGGCTGCCGTGATCGCCAGGCCGTAGCGCACCCGGCTCGACAGGCAGGGGGCGGCCGGTGCGTCCCAGGTCGGAAGCTCCAGCTCGCGGGAGGCGGCCCGCACCGCGCGCTTGCTCCAGCCCAGCTCGGCCAGCGGGGAGCGGATACCGGTCTCCCGGCCAGCGCGGAGCCCGGGGCGATGCTCGCCGAGATCGTCGGCATTGGTCCCATCGATGACCGTGTCGAACCCCTGGCGGTGGGCGAGCGCTCCCAGGCGGGACCACAGCTCCGACTTGCAGAAGTAGCACCGGTCGGTGCCGTTCCGGAGATAGCGGGGGTCGTCGAGCTCGTGGGTGTCCAGCTCGACCAGCGGCACCTGAAATCGTGCGGCGAGGTCCACGGCGGCGTGCCACTGCGCCTCGGGATACGACGGGCTCCGTCCGATCGCGGCGAGAAAGCGATCAGGCCCCAGCGCCTGGCCGGCCACCACCGCGAGCAGCGCGGAGTCGACCCCGCCGGAATACCCGAGGAGCACCTTGCCCAGCCCCAGCAGGTGTCGCCGCAGGAGATCGAGGTCTGTCATGGAAGGGAAACGTAAACCAATTGTCACCCTGAGCGAAGCGAAGGGGCCATGGCTGCGCTAGCTTCTCCCCGTGCCCGACGGCTACCTCGACATTACACCCAATCTGCGCGTCCCCGTCTCGGAGCTGGACTACCGAGCCACGCGCTCCGGCGGGCCTGGCGGTCAGCACGTCAACACGTCGTCCACCCGCATCGAGGTGTGGTGGGACGTCGGCGCCTCGCCCACGCTGACCGAGGTCCAGCGGGCCAGGCTGTTGGAGCGCCTGGCCACCCGACTCGACGGCGACGGCCGCCTCAGGGTGGTGGCCTCACAGTCCCGGAGCCAACTGCGAAATCGCGAGGCCGCCACGGCGCGGCTGCGGGAAATCGTCGCCGCGGCCCTGGCCGTCGCGAAGCCCCGAAAGCGCACCAGGCCCACCCGGGCGGCCAAGGCGGCGCGACTCGAGGCCAAGCGCCGGCGCTCCGCCACCAAGCGCGAGCGCAGGCCGCCGCCACCCGACGAATAGAGGAAACCGAGCCTCCAGGCGGATGGCGGCGTGCTGCGGCTGAGCGGGGACGCGACGAGCTATTGGATGGCGTGCTCCATCGCGAGACCAGGATGACCGGTGATGGTCTCAGAGGCGCGCTTTACTCACCCGTTGTGCGCACCGGAGCCACGATGCACATTTCCGCGATAGCACTTCCACACCTCGATTCGTTGGCTACGCCGCCGCCCGCCTGCGATCCAGGCTCCGGTACTGTATGGCCTCGCTGACGTGAGTGGTGGTCAGCTCGGCGGCACCGTCCAGGTCGGCGATGGTGCGCCCGATCTTGAGCACCCGGTGGTACGCCCGGGCTGACAGCCCCAGCCGGTTGACCGCGTCCCTGAGCAGAGATTCGACCGGCCCGCTCATTCGACAGTGCCGCCGAAGATCGCGGGTGCCCATATGGGCGTTAGCGTGCAACCCGGCCCGGCCCCGGAAACGGCCCCGCTGCACCTCGCGGGCACACTCCACCCGGCTCCGGATCGTCGCGCTCGGTTCTTCTTCGCCGCCACCGACCAGGTCG
>JACCRH010000254.1 GCA_013813675.1 Gemmatimonadales bacterium | reverse complement strand
GAATGCCTTCCCGGCTTTCTGCCGCCGTCGTGGGCTCAATCCCCTCCTGGCCCACAACACGGGAGTTGCCCAGTGGCCTACGTAGGTCTCACCGGGAAAAAGTGTGCCCCGCTCGTCGAAGACACGGCGGGGCTGAAGTTTGTAGAGATCGGGGCGCCCGGATTTGAACCGGGGACCTCCTGCTCCCGAAGCAGGCGCGCTAACCGGGCTGCGCTACGCCCCGTGAATCCGAGGCGTGAATGTAACCGCGCGCCCGGGTTTATGCAGCCCTGACCGCCTGTCGCGAGTTCGGTCGGCGTTGCCCGGCGTCGCCGTTATGGGGCGCGCGTGCCCTCGGTCGGCCGGAGGGCTACCGAGTCTCCGGATTTCGTCGCATACCGAGCCTCAATGGTGCCCACCAGCTTGCCATCCTGAAGGCGGTTGACGGTGCGTGTTGTGACCTTGACGCCCTTGAGTACAAAACTCTCGTATGGGCCTGCCTCGGTAACGATGCTATCACCCGCCACCGCGACGACGCGCACCGGAAGGGGTTTCCGGTTTGCGCCGGTCATCGTCCAGCCCGAGGTGTCGGCGGTAGCGACCAGCTCAGTCTCGACCACAGTCCCTCCGGCCTCGTCCGTCGAACGAACCTTCCACTTCCCGGCGACATCGGCGAGCGAGATCGTGGCCGAGGTGGACGACGTCGCGCTTGCTGCCGCCGCCGTATCCATCGCGGTCTGGTCGTCGGCGGCTCGGTCCGCGGACTTGGTGCAGCCAACGAGGACGGCCGCGCAGCAGAGAAAGGCCAAGCGTGCCATCACACCCTCCCATGTTAGGGACGACGCGGGGAACTGGGTTCTGATATCGATGGTAGGCAGGATTAACATACGCTGGCTGCATTGGGAGGTCAAAGAAGAGCCTGATGACGAGCGTCCCCCGGCGCTGGGCGCGGGTGCGACACGACCCGCGGGTGCGACATGACCCGGTTGTACGAACGGCGAGAGCGGCTGGCTTAGCTGGAAGAGGCGGCGATCGCTTACGAGGCTATGCTGGAGCGGTGCTTGAAGCGTTGCCGCGCGGGGTGACCTAAGCTGTCATGCGCCCTGAGGGACTCGAACCCCCAGCCTTTTGATCCGTAGTCAAATGCTCTATCCAATTGAGCTAAGGGCGCCTGCCGATGGGCGGTACAAGACTCGAACTTGTGACCTCCACGATGTCAACGTGGCGCTCTAACCAACTGAGCTAACCGCCCCTGGGAGGGCGGAACGGCGGAACGGCGGCCGGCCGGAACGATGTTCCGCCATTCCGCCGTACCGCCGTTCGCCGCAATAGCGGGGGTGGGATTTGAACCCACGACCTCCGGGTTATGAGCCCGGCGAGCTACCAGACTGCTCCACCCCGCGACGTTGTCCTTCGATGGCCGTCCCTGGGTCCCTCTACCCGGCCGTCCAGAGCGGGAAACGGGACTCGAACCCGCGACCCCAACCTTGGCAAGGTTGTGCTCTACCAACTGAGCTATTCCCGCGAGCGCTGGGATCGCGCGCTAGCACCGCGCTAGCACAATGTAACCCACCCGATCCCGGACTTCTACCGCGCACCCACGATGCCGACGCCCAGCCCGCCTGCCCCGCCGCCCCGCTCGAGCAACCAAGAAGTGGAGGCGAGGGGGATCGAACCCCTGACCTCGTGAATGCCATTCACGCGCTCTCCCAACTGAGCTACGCCCCCTTATTATATTCTCGCCCCCTGAAGCGCCGCGGCAGCAGGAAAACCTAGCCGCCGGGAGCGGGAGCGTCAAGCGCATCCTCCGCAGCGCGATGAGGATATAATGGGGTCATGAGAAAGTCGAAGTCCGGCGGACAGGATCTTCCCAAACGGCCGTCGCAGCGTCCCGCCGACACCTCCCCCGTCCCCCTGTCCGCCGATCTCACCACCGCGGAGATCCTGGCCCAGACCCCCCCGGCCAAGCCTCGGAAGCCCCGGAAGCGCGATACCGCCAAGGGCCTGGGCGCCTACGACGCCGAGCGCGATACCCTCGATCAATACCTCTACGAGGTCAGCAAGACCCCGCTGCTCACCGCCCAGCAGGAGGTCGCCATCGCGCACAAGGTGCGCGCCGGAGACGAGGAGGCGATGCAGGAGCTGGTGAAGCGCAACCTCCGGTTCGTCATCTCGGTCGCCAAGAAGTACCAGAACCGCGGAATGGCGCTGACCGACCTGATCGGCGAAGGCAACCTCGGCCTCCTCACCGCCGCCCGGAAGTTCGACCCCGAGCAGGGGGTCAAGTTCATCTCCTACGCCGTCTGGTGGATCCGGCAGTCGATCCTCGCCTCGCTGGCCCGCCAGGGCCGCAGCGTGCGGGTGCCGCTCAACCGGACCGCCGACCTCTCCCGGATCGTCCGCACCGCCGAAGGCCTGCGCCAGGACCTCCGGCGGGAACCCACCCCCGAGGAGATCGCGGAGGCCACCGGGCTCACGCTCGACGTGGTACAGTCGCTCGCCGCGCTCAACACCAGCGATGTGCGGCTCGACGCCCCGCTCGATCCCGAGGGCGACCGGACCCTCATCGACCGCTTCATCGCCGACGAGCAGGGCGACGCCGAAGAGCAGGCGATGGACCGCTTCCTCTCCGAAGAAATCGAGCAGGCGCTCCGCACCCTGGCGGCCCGGGACGCCAAGGTGATCCGGCTCTACTTCGGCCTCGACGGGGGCCGCGAGCACACGCTGGAGGAGATCGGCGGCATGCTCGGCGTCACCCGCGAACGGGTCCGTCAGCTCCGCGACCGGGCCCTCAAGCGGCTGAGGGAAGGAGAGGTGGGGCGCGCACTGGCGAGCTTCGCGGCGTAACCCTAGCTTCAACCCGTGTCGCCCTCCGTGGCATCCCGTGGCGCCGCCCGGGACGGGTTCGTCGCGCACGTAGGCCGCCGCAGCCTCGAAACCGCCCGCGCACTCGCCGACGTCAAGACCTGGGGCCCCCTTCTAGCCGGGCAGATGCGCCGGTTGGGAGTGGACTCGGTTCCCATCGCGCTCTTCATCGCGGTCTTCACCGGCATCGTCCTCTCCCTCCTCTCCTCCTACATCTTCACCGGCACCGTCCCCATGTATTTCGTCGGGGCGCTGGTGGGCAAGACGGTGATGATGGAGCTGGGACCGGTGCTCACCGGCATGGCGCTGGCGGGACGGGTCGGTGCCAGCATCGCGGCGGAGCTCGGCACCATGAAGGTGACCGAACAGGTGGACGCGCTGGAGACGCTGGCCTACGATCCGAACTCCTACCTCATCGTCCCTCGCGTCCTGGCCGCGACGCTGATGTTTCCGGTGGTGACCGCCTTCGCCATGGCCGTCGGCGTCGGCGCGGGCTGGGTCACCTCGATCAATCTGCTCGACCTCTCCACGCCCGAGTTCCTCAAGGGCCTCAAGCAATTCTACCAGTTCAAGGACATCTGGTTCGGCCTGGTGAAGAGCGCCAGCTTCGGGGCCGCGGTGGCGCTGATGGGCTGCCTCCGGGGCCTCGACGCGCGGGCCGGCGCCGCCGGCGTCGGCCTCTCGACCACCCGCGCGGTGGTGCTCGGCTGCGAGGCGATCCTGGTGCTCGACGCGTTTTGGGCACTCGTGCTGTTGTGATCGTCCTCGACAACCTGGCCAAGTCTTTCGGCTCGAAGCAGGTGTTGCGCGGAGTGTCGCTCGAGGTGCCCGACGGACGGAACACGGTCATCATCGGCCCGTCAGGCATCGGGAAAAGCGTCACCCTCAAGCTGATCGTGGGCCTGATTGAGCCCGACGGCGGCGCCGTGGAGGTGGATGGCGAAGTGGTGCACCAGATGGACCGCCGCCGCCTCGCCGAGCTCCGCGGGCGGGTGGGATACGTGTTCCAGTTCGCCGCGCTGTTCGACTCGATGACCGTGGCCGAGAACATCAGACTCGGCCTGGTGAAGCGGGGACATGGCGAGGACGTGATCCGGGAGCGGATCGAGGAGAGCCTGGCCGTGGTCGACCTTCCCGGCGTGGAGGACAAGTACCCGGCGGAGCTGAGCGGGGGCATGCGGAAACGGGTCGGCATCGCGCGCGCGATCGCCCTCAAGCCGCACTACATTCTCTACGACGAGCCGACCACGGGACTCGACCCCATCACCTCGGCCGTCATGGACCAGTTCATGATCCGCACCCGCGATCTTGGGGTCACCGGGCTGGTGGTCACCCACGACATGCGCAGCGCCTTCAGCGTCGGCGACCGCATCGCCATGCTGCACGAGGGCTCGATCCGGCAGGTGGGAACCGTCGGGGAGATCCAGGCGACCGAGGATCCCATCGTGCGCCAGTTCATCGAAGGCCGTCCCGGGCCCCCGGCTCCGGCGCCGGCGGGGAGGTTCGAATGAAGCGGAGCAACGAATTCGCGGTCGGCCTCGCGGTGCTCGCCGCGTTGGCCCTGGTGATCGGGGGCGCGCTCTGGCTGAGCGAGACCGACGTGAACCAGAAGGAAGCCACCTACACCGCCCGCTTCCGGACCGTCGGAGGGCTCGGTGTGGGCGCTCCGGTCACCCTCCGCGGGGTCCGGGTGGGCCGGGTCGAGGCGATCCGGCTGGTGGAGGACGAATGGGTGGAGACCGAGTTCAGGGTGGACCGCACGGTCGAGCTGCCCTCCAAGCCAGCCGTGATCTCGGCCGCGGCCAGCCTCTTCGGGGAGTGGAGCGCGAACATCGTCTCCTTCGAGCCGCTTCCCACCGACCCGCTGGTGCGGGACGCCCTGGTCGAATCCGACCGGGTGGGCGGCGACGCCTGGCCCGGCGCGACCTTGCCGGATATCGGCCAGCTCACCGCCCAGGCCAGTCGCATCGCCGGCGACGTCGGCGACCTCACCGCCCGGATCGGCCAGGCGTTCGACAGCACCGCGCTCAAGGCCCTGCAGCAGAGCGTGAAGGACCTGGCCGCGATCTCCCGGCGGATGGTGGTATTCGCCGACGCGCAGACTTCGCGGATCGACCGAGTGAGCCGCAACGTGGCCACCACGTCCGATGCCTTTGCCGGCGTCGCCCGGACCTTTCAGCAGGCGGTGGCACGGCTCGACACCGCGACCAGCGATGGACAGCTCCAGGACATTCTGGCGAACGGCCAGGCCTCCAGCACCGACCTCCGCCAGGCCGCGGCCGACATGCGGTCGGTGATGGCCGCCGCGCGGGAGAACCAGGTGAGCCTGGTGCGGGTCATGCAGCAGGCCGACTCCCTGGTGACCCGGATTCAGCACGGCAACGGCACCCTCGGGATGCTGGCGACCGACTCCACGCTGTATCACGAGGCCACCGCGACGGTGATCCAGTTCCGCGAGCTGCTGACCGACATCCAGGCGCAGCCGCGAAAGTACCTGAAGATCTCGGTGTTCTGATGGGTGTCCTCTGCCCCGACCGACGCGATTCAGCCCGAATTGTCACCCTGAGCGAAGCGAAGGGGCCGAAGGCCGTCATGGCCCCCTTCGCTCCGCTCAGGGTTACCCTCGGGCGTGAGCCCGAATTGGCAACGGTCCCCCGATGAGCAAGCGGAAGGCCGATCTGGAGGTGAGCGCCGGCGGGATCGTCTTCCGCCGGCTGGCGGAATCGGGACCCCGCTTTCTCCTGATCAAAGACTCCTACGACAACTGGGGCTTTCCCAAAGGCCACCTGGAGAACGGCGAGTCGCCGGCCGATGCCGCGATGCGAGAGACCGCCGAAGAGACCGGCCTGGGCCGGCTCATCCTCCAGGGCCCCATCCGGGTGATCGACTGGCACTTCCGCTTCCGCGGCCGGCACATTCACAAATATTGCCACTTCTTCCTGTTCGAGAGCCCCGACGGCGAGCCCTGCCCCCAACTGGACGAAGGGATCACCGCCTGCCAGTGGCGCACCCTCGAGGAGTCACTGGAGGCGCTGAGCTACGACAACGCCCGGGGCGTCCTCAAGCGGGCCGGTGAGATGGTGCGCACGCTCGTCGCGAGCGGCGCTGGAAGGTCGGCCCGGCAGGAGGAGTGACCGGTGGCCGCGATCGCCACGCTGCTGGAGAGCAGGATCGCGCTCGCCGCGCTCCGCCGCACGCTACCCCGGGGCGGCCCTCGACTGGTCGCCTGCCGCTCCCCGGCCGGTCTTCGCCGGGTGCTGGAGAACCGCCTGGTGGACGCCGTGGTGCTCGCGCCCGGCCTGGTGCTGCCGGCCGATCTCGCCGACCTGCGGAAGCGCCTGCCGGGCGTGCCGATCCTCGCCTACGCCCCGTTCCGGCCCGACGATGGCGAGCTCCTCCTCGCCTGCCGCAAACACGCCGTGTCGATCGCGGTCGAAGGAGTGGACGACCCGGTCGTGGGCGACATGGTGGTGCGCGCCTCGGTGACCGCCGAGCGGCGCCGGGCGCTGGCCGACGCGCCCCGGATGCTCCGCCTCACCGAGCCGTTGCAGCGCTCGGCCTGGGGCCTGCTGCTGGGCGAGGTGGAGCGGCCGGTGCGCACCACCGACCTGGCCCGCCGGCTGGAGGTGAGCCGGGAGCATCTCTCCCGGCAGTTCGGCGCCGGCGGCGCGCCCAATCTCAAGCGGGTGATCGATCTGACCCGGATCGCCTGCGCCGCGCAACTGCTCGCGAACCCCGGCTATTCGATTCCCACTGTCGTCAAGCTGCTGCACTTCGCCTCGTCGAGCCATCTGAGCGGCACGGCGAGGCGAATCGCGAACGTCTCCACCGGCGGGCTCGGCTCGCTGGGGCCTCGGGGGGTGCTCATGGCCTTTGTACGGGGGAACACGCGCAGTAGGGTTTGAAGTAGAGACACCGACCCTCCGCTTCCGCGGAGTCATGGCCCATGGCTAGGATTAAATGATTCCCGGAACCCACAGGACACCTCGATGCGCCACCTCATCATCGCGATCTGTGCGTCGGCACTTGCCTCGACGGCGGCAGCCCAGGAAGGCCGGCACGAGCATTCCGGGCCGCCGCCTCAGCGGCTCGGTCGCGTATCGTTCCCCACCTCCTGCCGGCCCGCGGCCCAGCCCGTGTTCGAGCGCGGTGTCGCGCTGCTCCATTCCTTCTGGTATGAGGAGGCCTCGGTCAGCTTCCGGAAGTCGGTCGAGGCAGACTCGAATTGCGCGCTGGGATACTGGGGCGTCGCCATGAGCGCGCTCCATCCGCTCTGGACTCCGCCCGGTGCGGCCGAGGCCCGCGACGCGTCCGCGGCGGCGGAGCGGGCGGTCGAGCTCACTCACCCCGGATCGCGCGAGCGGGACTACGCCGAGGCAATCGCCGCTTACTATCGTCACTACGCCACCGCAGACCACAAGACCGGGCTGTTCGCCTACGAGCGTGCGATGGCAGGAGTGGCCCAGCGCCATCCCAAGGACAACGAGGCTCGAATCTTTCACGCCCTCGCCCTCATCGGCAACGGGCAGAATGATGGAGACACCTCCTTCGCCCGCCAGCGCCGCGCGGGCGGCATCCTGGAGCCGTTGTTCGTCCGGCGTCCCGACCATCCGGGACTCGCCCACTATCTCATTCACGCCTACGACTCGCCCGCCCTCGCCTCCCGCGGGGTGAAGGCCGCGGGCCGCTATGCGGCCATTGCGCCGTCGGTGCCCCATGCCCAGCACATGCCGTCGCACATCTACGTGCGGATCGGCCGCTGGGACGCCGTGATCGCGTCCAACCTCCGCGCCGCTGAATCCGGTCGTCTCTTCGAGGAGAGCAAGGGGACGACCGCGCTCTGGGACCAGCGCGGGCATGCGCTCGACTATCTGATGTATGCCTATCTCCAGCAGGGACGTGAAGCCGAGGCCCGCGCCCTCGCCGTTCAGGCTGCCGCGGTAACCGCGGTCTTCCCCAAGAACACACTCACCAACGACTACGCGCTGGCCGCGATTCCGGCTCGATACGCCCTCGAGCGGAACGACTGGGCCGCGGCCGAGACGCTCACCATCCGTCCCGCGCCGGCCTGGCGGGGTGCCGAAGCGGTGACCCACTTCGCCCGGGCTCTGGGTGGCGCTCACCGGAAGAACATCTCTCTCGCCCGGGCAGAGGTGGACACGCTGGGGCAACTCGACGCGGCGCTGGCCCAGGCAGGCGGGGCCCAGGCATACTGGTCGGGGCAGGCGCGCATTCAGCGACTGGCCGCCTCCGCATGGTTGGCCTGGGCCGAGGGGGACACCGCGGGTGCGCTCAAACTGGGCGCGGAGGCGGCCGATCTCGAGGACATCACTGAGAAGAGTCCAGTGACGCCCGGCTCGGTGCTGCCGGCCCGCGAGCTCTTCGGCGATCTGCTGCTGGAGCTGGGCCATCCGGCCAAGGCGCGGCTGGCGTACGAGGCCTCCCTGGCTCGCCAGCCCCTCCGGGCGCGCAGCCTCGCCGGGCTCGCCGCAGCGCGGAAAGCCCTGCGTACCAGCAATCGATAGCATTGACCGGCACCCTTGTCCCGTGCCTCTGCGCTGCGCTCGGGGCGACAACCTCGGAGCGCTCGACGCGCTGGTGGGTAGGTACTGCCTACCCAATGTCACCCTGAGCGCAGCGAAGGGGCGGAACACCCAGCAACCGCGCGCCTTCCACCGACGTGACACCAGCCCGACTCACCTCCTGGTGAAGGTGAAGGTGGTCTCGAGATCACCATCCCCATTGAAGTCGTACTCCATGTCAAGCGTCTCGCCATCCAGGTTTCCGGTAGGGGCTCCGTCGTCTGGAAACGTGGTCGAAGTGAACTCGATATCACTGTCGCTGCTGGTGTAGGTGCCTGCGTCTTGCAAGCCGCCGGTAACCCCCTCGATCTGGATGCTCAACGTCCAATCGTCGTCGGCGCTCAGCGTGAGCGTTCCGTCGGTAATCACGAAATCGTTGACTGTCGCGGGGAGCGCATCGCCATCGGCCTCGGTGAGCTCGTACGTCCCAGGAACGCTGGGAGGGTCGTCGCCGCCGCATCCGGCCATACTCATC
>JACCRH010000250.1 GCA_013813675.1 Gemmatimonadales bacterium | reverse complement strand
GGCGTCCAGGCGGCAGCATGCCTGCAGGTCAGCGCCGACTATTTGGTGACGCGGAACCCGAAAGACTTCGAGGGAGCTCCGGTGACGACTCGGGCCCCCGGCGAAGTGTTGGCGCTGCTTGCTTAACACCGTGCGGCCGGTAGACTCGAGCCTCGACCCGCCGCGCGGCAACCTCGTCCCCCGTCGCGGCTGGCGAGTTCCACTGCGAGCGTTGCCCCCGTGATCGCCCGATCGCTGGCTCAAACGGGACGCTGTTCGGCGCCAAGGTATGCGGCGATTCCTGAAGCCCTAAGGACGGAGTGAACCGTGAATGCAAAGCGAGAGGTGGAGGCGGCTGCGGGTGAGGCTCGATCAATCGCTTCGAAGCTAATCAGTGGCGCATATGAGCCGGCCATAGCCGCCCGGTGGGCACGAGCCCATCTTGCTCGCACGCCTGCACCAGCAGGCCCATACCGAGAAGCAGGAAGGCAAAAAGGCCGACCGTGTTACTGAGAGGCCGGCGCATGGCATACCTCGCGAAGGGCTGCGTGGACTCCGGCATCTGAGGCTGGACTCCCAATCGTCAGTTCGAGATGCGACTTCGTGCAGTGAACGAATGGGAGTCGTGCGAGAGGCATGCCGTGCGTCGAACCCCTGGGCCGCGAGGCAAGTCGTGAAAGCAGATCGAGATGCTGGGCCGAAGCCGGTTGGGTTAATGCTCTGTAGCGGCTGTTCTACACTCCTTCGCAATAGGTGGTCGGAGCGGCAAAGGCCGCCGTGACGCCCTCGCGGATCCTCAATCGCCGATCCGCAGAGGAACAGCGGCCGCCTTCAGCGGCTCCCGGTCGGTAAGCACTGTGCCACTTACCACGTAGTCACCGGGACCGACTCGCCGGCCGCTGTTGTCCTGCTGTGTCCAGCGCTCTTTCAACTCGAGCACTTCACCGGCGGCGAGGGTCCGTATCTGCAGGATGGCCGAGACCGTCGCGCCCTCGAGCCGGCGCCAGACCACCTCGCCCTCGCGCCGCACGGTCAGGTCGAACGCAATCGGACGCCCGTGGAGATACAGCTCGATGGGCCGGTCGCCGATGTTGCGGATCCTGAGCGCCATCGGTACCGGCTGGCCGGTCGCGACATTCCGGGGAACCACGAGTTCGACCAGCATCGAGTCAGCGCGCTCCTCCGCCGGCTGGGCCGCCAAGCCCTCGGCCACACCGAGAAGCAGCGCGGCCGGCACGCCGAGTGCCAGGAAGATGGGCCGCTTCAAAACGTGGTCAGTGCTCCGAGCTCGGCCTCGACGTTGGCCATCGGGCTGAACACGAACGTGCCACTGCCGCTGCCGCCCCAGAGAATCCCCAGCAGCGTGACGTTGCTGCCGGAGCCCGGCCGGAGGAAGACCGGGGAGCCGCTGTCGCCGCTCCCCACGCCGGCCGAAACGAACGTCTGGCAGAGCTGCGTGATGTTGGATCCTGACACATTGGTGTTGACGCAGGTGTTGGTGATGCCGCCTCGGGTCCAGCCAGTGGTGCGGCCGACCTTGTTCGCGGTCTGTCCCACTACCGGCGCGCCCTCGCCGGTGATGGAGAAGCTTCCGGCGATCGTCAGCGATCCGTTGTTGGCTCCGGTCGTCCGCGCGATCGATCCCAACGTCGACGCGGTGCCGCTCGCGTAGGCGGCACGTGCGGCGTCGCTCCGGCGGCAGCGCCGCCCGGCCGGACAGCCATCGCCCCGGCGATACCTGGGATCGTCCACTTCGGTGGCGATCTGGGCGGGCGCCACATTCTGGCTGGGCTGCCAGTAGGGGGTTCCCTCGTTCCCACCCTGCGTGGTGGTGCAGTGCGAGTTGGTGATGAAGGAGCGTTGACCCCCCTTCCTCGCGTTGAATCCCAGGGTGCAGAGAAATCCAGGAAAGTTGATCTGGACCCCGCCCGGCACCGGGCGGACCTGGCTCTGCAGCGTGGCGGCAAACCTGACCGGCTCGACCTCCTCGACCAGGGCGGCGGACACAGGGACCCCGACCCGGGCCAGGGCAGCCCTCACCTGCGCGTCGGACGTGCCGCGCTCCACGCCGACCTTCACCCGGTTTCTGGCCTCGTCGGCATCCACGTACACGGTGCCCCGCATGGAGAGCACCTGCGTGCTCGCCTGCTCCTGCCAGCGCTCCAGCGACACCCAGTCGTAATCCGCTCTCCGCACCTGAAGGGCCGACCCCTTCAGACCTTGAGCACTCAGGAACGGCTGCAGGGCGGTTTCAACGGCTCCGCGCTGGCCGACATCCTTCAGGTAGATCGTGGGTACTCCCTGCTCGTCGAAGAAGAACCCGCCGAATCCAGGGACCTGGCGAGCGAGCGCGACCGGATCGCCAGGCTGCTGAACGGCGCCGATAGGCCCCGCCTCGGCGGGGGAATCGGCAGGCAAAGTTGGCCGGGTGGTGTCGGAACAGGCGCTTGCGAGAAGCACCGTTCCGGCAACCAGGCCGACCAGGGAAAGCGTGCGCTGGCGCATGAGGACCTCGGACAACGGAGTTTGGGCGACTACCGCACGAGTGGCCGGAAGGCAAGTCGTCGGCAGGCGGTACAATGTCGCGTCAGGGTCCGGGCAACGCCAGGCCAGGCACCGTTTGTCATCGCGAGGGAAGCGAGTGTCATCCTGAGCAAAACCAGTGTCATCCTGTGCAAAGCGAAGGAGCCAGAGCACCGCATCGGCTCCTTCGCTTCGCTCAGGATGACACAGCCAGGCCAGCCCGACTTCTCTACTGCGACAACAGCACCGTCTGCGCCACCGAGGGCACACCCTGTTCGTTCAGAATGAACAGCAGGTAGGGCCCCGGCGGTGCGATCCGGCCGGCCGCGGGGGGAGTGAGGGTCAGGCTCTGCCCATCGGCCGCTGCAGTAAACGCCAGGGTGTTGAGCCGCTGGCTCATGTCGAAGGCGTGGGTGGACGAGGCGAGTCGGATAAGGGTGACTTTGCTGATCGCGGCCGCGTTCGGGGTCGCGACGGTGAACGGCTGGCCGTAGCGCATGCTGGTGGTGGCGAGATCGTACGTCGGCCGCGGGCCCTTGAAGAGATAGGGCGGCGAAAAGATCTCGTAGGTGCGCTGCTGGGTTGCCCCGGCACCATCGCCGCCGCCGGTGGCGAGCACCCGTCCGTCGGGGAGCAGCGCCGTTGTCGAGTGGTATACCCGCACCACCCCGGCGCTGGCGAGCGTGCTCCACTGCCCGGTGGCCGGGTCCCACATTTCCGCCGAGAAGACGGCACCCGCTTCGCTGGTGAACCCGCAGGCACTAGTCCCACCAGTCATCAGCGCCTTCCCGTCGGCCAGGATCGTGAGGTTGGTCTGCCGGCGGGCAACCGACATGGAGCCGGTGGGGGCCCACGCCGGTGAAGGGTCGGCGAGGTCGATGATTTCGGCACTCCGCTCCGGGGTAGTGGGGCAGATGCGGCCACCCCCGCCGGCGTACAGCAGCTTGCTGTCCAGCATGACCGCCGACCCGTAGTTCCGGGTGGTGGTGAGTCGGGGTGGGCCCGGCGACCAGGAGCCGTCACCATCGGGATCGAGCATCATGACCGTTTCCTCGCCGGCCACGAACACGTCGCCATTTTTCGGCTCCACGAACGCCGCGGGATAGAGACGGAGTTCCAGGTCGGCGCCCGAGAGAGCGGTCCAGGAACTCCCGTTCCACCGCTCGGGAATCGAAGCGTTCTGGCCCGGCGCCCGGTTGCCCGACAGCGCCACGACGTCACCGTTCTCGAGCGTGACGAGAGTCGGATACCACCGCGGATAGGTCATCGAGCCGGTCGCCTGCCAGATGCCGCCATCGAACGTGCTCGCCTGGGTGAGCCCGTAATTGTTGCCCAGCGCCTCATTGTGCCCGCCCGCCGTCAGCAGACGTCCGTCGGCGAGGAACGTATGCCCCGAACAGAAGAGCTCGCAGGCGGAGGGATCAGTACAGGTTTGATCGGGGACCTGGGTAAAGCTGCCGCTCACCGGATTCCACAGTTGCGGTTCGCCACCGTGGCCCCACATCACGGCATTGCCGGTGGGGAGCAGACTCAAGTGCAGCCCGATGACCGGAGTCGACCGGGACGATTCCCACCTGCCGAAGATGGCCTCCGGACCAGCGGGACCGCTGAAATTGGCGGTGACGGCCCGGTTTGCCGTCAGGCTCAGGTTGCAGGTGCCGGTACCGGTGCAGTCCCCGCCCCAGCCGTTGAAGGTGTGGCCGCTATTGGCGGCAGCCGTCAGGATGACGCTGGTCCCGCTGGTGTAACCACGGCTGCAACTGCCGCTCACCGGACTGCCGCCGCTTATGGTACACTCGATGTTCGGGGTGAGGGCAGCTTGGCTGGTCACCGTGCCAGCCCCGTTTCCGCCGCCGCTGACGTTGAGCTGGAAGGATGGGGTTGCCCTCCCCTTGAATACCGCCCGGACTTGCCGGTTCACGTCCATCCGCACGCTGCAGGAGGCCGTAGTACCGGTGCAAGCCCCTCGCCATTCCTTGAATGCACTCCCCGGCGTGGGCACCGCCGTCAGTTGCACCACCGTGTTTCGCGCATAGGTCTTGGTGCACTCGATGGGGTCGTAGGTGCCCGCAGCGATGTTACACCCCAGGGCTCCAGCCCCTCCCACGCCAGGCGCCGTGACCGCGCCGCCGCCGGTGCCTCCGCCGGACACCTTCAGGGTCCGGCTCGCCCCCGCCGCGGCCAGATCAGGCCCGGTGGGCACGAGACCGTCTTCCTGGCAAGCCTGGACCAGAAGTCCTACGCCGAGGAACAGGAGAGTGGAAAGGCCGATGGCGTTGCGCAGAGGCCGGCGCATGGACACATCTCCCGAGCGAGTTCCGGAGTGGGAAAGGGAGTCACCGGATAGCCAGGTCGAGACCGACCTGTGCAGTTCAGGTCCTGCCGTGCGAGAGGCATGCCAGGGGCTGCACTCCAACGCCCGAAGTCAAGTCGTGGAGCGAGCGCACCATGCGGGGAAGCAGTCGACCGGGATGACATCTTGTGGCGGATGTTCCACAGTCGGGAGCATGCGCCCCTGCCACATCGCCAGAAATGGCGTTGGCTCGGCCAGGTTCCCCCTTTCGCGCCTCGGTGCCATCCCACATCTTTCCGGCACTCGGCTCATTCGAGGATTCCTCCCCCGCTCCGCATCAGCCGCTGTGATACGATGCCCCCATTCCTCTCGCGGGAGCTCCTACGCGTGCGCGCCAAATTCTCCGTACCGGCAACCGGCGGCACGCGTTCATCAGGGTGGGGCACGACCCGTCTCCTGGCGCTGGGTCTCGTATTGGCATGTCAAGGCGAGACCACGACACCGACCGCAGTGTCGATGGCCACCGGCGAGGGCGCGGCGGTGACGGACAATGTGGTGGCCACCGTCACGGTCATCCCCGACTCTCAGATGGTCTTCGCCGGAGACCAGTTCCAGGTCGTCGCCACCCCCAAGAACAAGGCCGGCCAGGCTCTCGACCGCAGCGTCGCCTGGAAGGTGAGCAACACCAGCGTGGTCTCCATGGTCGGCTCGCCCCTCCCGGCCATGACCTTCAAGGCCCTCCGCGTCGGCAACACGTCGGTCAAGGCCACGGTGGACGCGAAGTCCAGATTCTCCAAGGTCGTGGCGCGCGCCGTGACCGGTGCGAGGGTCGTGGTCACTCCCGCCGAGGTGACGATCACCGGCGGCGAGACCGTGCAGTTCCTCGCCACGGGACTGACGAGGGCGGGCGAGACGGCTGCCGTGAACGTGACCTGGGCCGCCACTGGCGGCGCGATCTCACCCGGGGGTGCGCTGGCCGCCGGCAACGCGCCTGGGATCTACCAGGTCATTGCCACCTCGGCATTCGGCGCCGCGGACACGTCGGTGGTGACCATCGGGGCCCCGCCGGAGCCGGTGGGGGAAGTGATCCTGGTGCCGGGGACGGCCTCGGTCCTCGCCGGCGGGACCGTGCAGTTCGAGGCCTACGGCCGCACCGGCGCAGGCGACAGCACCTCGGTGACGGTGACCTATGCCGCCACCGGAGGCACCATCGCCACCGGTGGCCGGTACACCGCCGGAGGCGTGGCGGGCACCTACCGTGTCGTCGCCACGAGCCCCGCGGGGATCGCGGATACTGCCGAGGTGGTCATCAGTGACGCGCCGGTCGCCCGGGTCGAGCTCCTGCCCGACATCGCCGCGAGCCGGCCGGGCGAGACGACCCGGTTCGTGGCCTCGGTGTGGAATACACTCGGTGCCAGCGTAGCTGTTCCGGTGACTTACGCGGCGTCCTGCGGTACGGTGACCGGCGCGGGCGTCTTCGACGCCCCCCGGGGTACAACCGGCTCATGCTCGGTGACGGCGACGGCGGAGGGAGTAGCGGATACCACCGACGTGGTACTGCTGGTGGACACGCCCGGCCAGGGTGTTCCGTTCGGGATCAACGATCTCTGGGCGACGGCGACGGCGACGCGAACCACCGGAGCAGCCGCGTTTACAGCCAGTCGCGAGTACTTCCCGGCGAGCGAGATGGCCGGCCACATTCAGGCGGCCCGGACCCGGGGGGTCCATCTCGTGCTGGTGATGACCGGCGCCTCCCACGACCGGTACAAGACGAACGGTGTGTTCGACCAGGCCAAGTGGGAGGCCGCGATGAACGCATTCGACACGCCGGCCATGCGCGACGCCGTCGCCCAAGGGGTCGCCGACGGCACCATCATCGGCAACTCGGTGATGGACGAGCCGCAGCAGTCCGGCACCACGGTTAAAGACTGGGGTCCGCCCGGGACCATGACCAAGCTGCGGGTCGACGGGCTCTGCAGCTACGTCAAAGGCATCTTTCCCACGCTCCCCGTGGGAGTGGGTCACGACCACTCGGCCTTCGAGCCTGGCAACTCCTACCAGGTGTGCGACTTCTTCATGCCACAGTACGCCTTGCGCAAGGGCAATGTCGCCGCATGGCGGGACGCCGGCCTCGCGTTGGCGGCGCGAGACGGGATGAGGGTCATCTTCAGCGTGAACCTGCTCGACGGCGGTCAGCAGGACAAGAATGGCGCGTGGGACTGTCCCGGCACGGGAGGGGTAGGGACCCATTCGCCGAACTGTCGGGTGACGCCGGCGCAACTGCGGGAATGGGGAAGACTGCTGGGTCCGGCGGGGTGCGCGCTGGTGTCGTGGCGCTACGACGCCAGCTTCATGGCCAAGCCGGAAAACCAGGCGGCGATCTCCGACGTGGCTATCGCACTCGCCGGCCTCCCTCGAACGCCGTGCGGGAGCAGGTAGACTTCGGCCAATTTTCCAGACCTCCTGCCGAGTACTCTCGGTCTTTCCGCCGGTCGCCCCTGTCAAGCCGCTCGGCGCGCCCCCATCATTTGGCCCCCTCATTCAGGAGTGGTGATGCTTCCATCGCCTCGAGCACAGATCGCGGTTCGGCTCCAGCGGCCGGTGCGCCCCACTCTCCTGGTCGCCGCCGCCTGGTTGTGCGGCGGATGTCCCGGCACCGGCGGTGGCCCGTCCCCCGCCGCGCACCGCATCGCC